>CAILAO010000971.1 GCA_903832105.1 uncultured Pseudomonadota bacterium
GTTTCAAGTCTATGTCTATGAGGACGTATACGTTAACCCAGTGCCATTCAGGATTCACCCTAGTGCATCTCCCACTGAATATACCCCGGCTTTACAACATCTAGCGCATTAACCACAACCTCCACGAGACCACCATAATTAACGCCGTACTGATTCCAGAGATCGAACGTTCTAATAAGATCTCTAATCTGCCCTTTGCAGTTGGAACAAGGAGTACAGACGTACTTATGAATGGAAGGTTCTGGCTTATCTTCGAAAGCTTTTAAAATCTGTTCGAGTTTTTTTCGTCCCGTCACATGCATTCTAAAGTCCTGAAAGTTATGCCCTGACATGATTGCAAACCCAGATCCGCCGCCGCAGCAATAATTATCGACTCCGTGAGGCTCCATCTCGCGAAATTCGGGACAAAGGGCTCGCAGAACTCTTCTCTGCGGTTCAACAATCCCCATGAGTCGAACCATATTACAAGGATCATGTAAGGTCACAGGAAAGCGATTGCGAGAGGGGTCAAATTTCAAGCGACCGGAAAAGACAATCGACTCGATAAGAGGTATCGAACTCTCGCGCGGAATGTTCAGTTCCCCCATTAAAATACGATCAGCAACCACTGATAAAGCCTTGTGAGCGTGACCACATTCACCAATCACAATGCGTTTCACGCCGAGCATTTTCGCGGCTTTTGCCTGTCTGAGAGAAACCTTTGCAAGCATCGCATCATCATACCAAAGGCCATAGTTGACAGCATCATATCCAATAGCCTCTTCGGCTTCCGAGGAAAGAGTCCAATCAATGCCGGCAAGAGTGAGCAGCGTCGCAAAAGCCCCGTGGTTTTCAGGCCACGCGAGAATCTCTCCCGCGTTATGAATCAAAAGAACATCAGCCCCCTTTTTATCCCAAGAGGTCTTAATCGGAATCCCCGTCCTCTCCGAAATATCATCATCGATAAAATCAACGTTATCTTTAATGATGTGAGGACTCATCCCGGTTGTTGATCCCGTTTTCAATTGAAGAACGGATCCATCATCATGAAGTTCTCTTGGGGCAATTCCCATTTCCTGACTAAAAAGCTTGCGCAGCTCATGAGTAATAAGGCCATTATCAAGACTCAAAGGACACGTTTGAGCGCACCGCCGACAGAGATTGCATCGATATGATAGCTCAGCAAGCCTTGCGATTGTGGTCCAGTTAAGATCAATAGCACCATAACGCCACTTTTTAAAAAAACGCCCCCCAGGTTTTATGTAGTGAAAGTAAAGGCGTCTCAAAATCTCAGCACGATATAATGGCTCATAAAGTCCATGTCCCCCACTCGCCCAATAAATATGGCACGCATCAGAACACGTCTGGCATTTTGCACAAGCTTCAATAGACAGCGTCAGGGGCTGCAAAAAAGGCCAATTCCCTTCCCGGGAAAAAAGCTTCTCTAATCCCGCCAAAAATCGCTTGATAAGTTTTTGCTCTTCTTCCTTCGACGAGGGCCTTGGAATCGATAGTGCAATAGTGTCATCAAGTGAACTCTCGTATTTTTGCCGCGCCTCATCACTTAAAGGCTTCAAAGAAGGAATCTTAACCTCGACGGGAAACACCGGTGGCAAACCACCAATATCAAGGTGCGCGATCTGCCCAACAAATCTCGAAATTTCCTCGATTGCTGTGCTCTTACTATTCATCATGTTCATGACGCACTCCTTTCACCGCGACGTCTTCCCAGGTTTGTGGGTGCGACTTGTCAGAATAACTAGACCAGGGCATCGGATATTTGAGCTGCGCTATCATTTTCTTTTCTATAGAACATCCAGCTCCCATGGGCTCATCATCCCAACGTACATCGTGGTAAGTAAACCACTTAAGGAAAAAATGCGCCATTCCTGTCATCGGAATATAGGCGATAAGACACACTGTAAAAATAATTTCCACAGCCAGCAAACTGCCTCCAACAGGTTCATCAATGCGAAATGTAATCAGATTCTTCAAAAAGAGGCGTATCATCTCAAGACTTTGCTCAGCGGCAATGAAACTCAAACCAGTCATCACAAAGAACACTAAAAAAAGACTTAGATGAAAGATATTAGCGTGATTCGTGAACGGTCTTAGGCGGGGATTTAAAATCCTGCGAGTTAAAAGTCCGATCGTCCCAACGCTTCCTAAAAGCCATCCCGCACAAAAAGTCCCTCGCGCAAGTGGAATTAAAAAATCGCTAAAATTAATACCTACCAATCCCAGAACACAATCGATCACCAATAATTTTATGGTTCCAATCAGTAGATAAAGACCAAAATGAAAAGGAAAGGAACACCACCAAAGCGCTCGATTATGTTTGAAGACAGTAACCAGAAACAGCATTTCGGGGAGCATTGTCTTGAGAACGCCAAGATGTGACTTACGATTTGGCTTCGCCCACCAACCGACTTCTTCAAAATAAGATCCACCATACTTTGCCTTCGATCCTCCTTCGTGAGGAACTGGATAAAGTTCCCACCTAAGGTGAAGAGGCATCTTTTTAAAGCGGACGAATCGCGCTAAAACGACAAACCCAAAGGACGCCATCGCGATATATGTCACAACATAATGAATCCACAGCATTTTTTAGCCCTTCACTTTCATAAAAAAAAGAACAATTCCTTTTTTGTTTTTCCTCCCTTTTCATAACAATATGTAATATATTAAATTGTTTGTATATGAAAACTATTCGTTCTCAGCGTCGGTCAGCGGCACTGGTCCTTTTATCTTTTTGAAGGAGTCTCTATCATGGCTCAAAAGATTTTCCTTGGCGGTAAAGAATTTGAAGTCGACGAGGATGGATTCATTCAGAATCCTGATGCATGGGATCAAGGCGTCGCGGTCGACCTCGCTAAAGTTGAAGGTGTTGCGGAACTCACCGAAAAACACTGGACTATCGTTAACTACTTGCGGGACTACTACCTTAAAAACAAAACAGCACCCATGGTGCGAAGACTTTGCAAGGAAACCAATTTTAAACTGAACGAGATCTACGAAATGTTTCCCTCTGGACCTGCCCGTGGTGCGTGCAAAATCGCGGGACTTCCAAAACCTACTGGCTGCGTTTAAGCTAAAAGGAGCTAGAATATCATGAGTAACACGGATAACTCGGAAAAACTTATTTACCTCGACAATGCCGCAACAACATTTCCAAAACCCGATCAGGTTCACGAGGCTGTTAAGCATTTTTACAGCAACTACGGCGTCAATCCTGGAAGATCAGGCTGTGACCTTGCTCTCGTCGCAGAGGAAATGATTCACAATACGCGAAAAAAATTATCCGCCCTATTCAACCCAAGTCTTGTAAAAGCTGGAAAGGAAAAAGATCCTAATCGCTTGGTATTTGCTCCGAACGCCACCATGGCGTTAAACCTGATCATCAATGGAACCGTTGAACCTGGTGATCACGTTGTAACAACGATGGTGGAACATAACTCTGTTATTCGCCCCGTAAATCATAAGGTTTTGGAAGGTTCTGAAGCGACTTTTGTGGCGCCGGATGGAGAGGGATATATTAATCCTGAGGATATCCGCAAGGCGATCAAAAAGAACACGCGACTCGTGATCATCAGTCACGGATCTAACGTCATTGGTGTTGTGCAAGACATCAGGGCTATCGGCGCCATATGTAAAGAGCACGGTATTCCCCTTGCAATCGATGCCGCACAAACCGCGGGGATTTTCCCCATTGACATGGCTGAATGGAATATAAGCTTTGTAGCCTTCACCGGTCATAAATGTCTCATGGCTCCCACAGGAACTGGTGGTGTGTGCGTTGCTGATGATGCCGAAATTCGCGGCTCGATTTTCGGCGGCACGGGTGTCAGGAGTATAGAACCCTTGCATCTGACGGATTTCCCTTACAGACTTGAGGCCGGGACCCCCAACCTTTCAGGCATTGCGGGACTCCATGCGGGACTATGCTGGATCGAAGAACGTGGTATGGAGGCTATTTACAAACATGAAATGGAACTTTTTAAAACGCTGCAAGACGGTCTTTCCGAGATTCGCGGTGTCAAGATTATAGGGACAAAAAATCTTATAAATCGTGTTGCCACCATGTCGATCACGGTCGATAACTATGATGCGTCGGATATAGGTACCATCCTTGATGTCGACCACAACGTCCTAACTCGTACAGGACTTCAATGTGCGCCGCTCATTCATAAACATTTAGGAACGATACCGCGCGGTACTATTCGCTTTTCAGTTGGTGCCTTTAATACCAAAGAAGACATCGAAGCTGCTATCAAGGGCGTTGCGGAAATTTCAGCTGCAAGAAATAGCACGGCCATTGGCACACGCACAACTGAAGCTGTCGGAAAGAACAAAACCGTATCTGTTTAAAGAGGATCCGGGTCTGCACTCAACCGTTTCCCTCAATGACCTTGTTACCACCACGGTCGGGCACTACTTTTTTACATGGTCCTGTACGTGGAGCGTTGACGTCGCCCAGATCGCACTGTTTACTTTTTAAACAGTCCCCCACTGCTTCTGGCTGAAGCACTACAAACAAAAACGACAAGCCGTTACTCCGCGCTATCATGACTGTTTTCTGACTTTTTATAATCTTCGCCGAATCGCCGCCGCTAAACCTTCGCGTTAATCCTCCGATCTTGATCTAGATAGCATATTGGTGCGATGCATATCATCTCGAATTGCCTGGAGATTCAGTCAAGAGAAATAGATAGTTGGAGAAGTCATGAGTTCTGAAGAGACTAAAAAGAAAGCAGAAGCGGGGAGCATGGAAGCGCAATGTTCGATGGCCCTGCTCTACGAATTGGGAATCGACAGAAAAATCGACTTCAACGAAGCCGCGAAATGGTGGAAACTAGCCGCCAACCAGGGCAGCATCTGGGCCGCGAAGAAGCTTCGGCAGTTGGCCGATGCCAAAAAGATCTCGTTGACAGCAGAAGACGTGTCAAAGATCGCCAAAGCTGCTCCACTCAAGCACCCTGCTGATCTCAGCGAATTTTCCGCTTCCCCAAGAAAGGCAGTAGCCAAAGCACCCGCCTCAGGCGCGAAAAAGATCCTCGTTGTTGACGATGATCCAATCATTCTCGAAGTTGTCAGCATTCTTCTTTCTAGGGAAAATTTTGCCGTCGTCACGGCGTCTGACGGCCAAGACGCACTTACACGCATTGCCGAAAATCCAGACATATCTGCGCTCATCGTAGACATGAAGATGCCTGTCATGAGCGGGTTTGAATTTTTGCATTTTATCCGAAAGAAGCAAATTCTCGAAGGTGTTCCGATCATCTTCCTCACCAGTTTTGCTCAATACGAATACGTCGAAGAAGCTAAACGTCTGCATGTTAACGCATGGATCATCAAGCCGTTTTTAGCTGAAATTTTCGTTAAAATCGTCAGAAAGACACTCTCGGAGGCTCCCAAGAAATGTGCCTAAACCTTCACGATAAATCCGTCAAAGTCCTTGCCGTCTGCAACTCTACATCGATGCGGCAGACTGTCGTCGAATCTCTGTGGGAACTAGGTTTTAAAGACGTTGTCACAACACCTACTCTTGCAGAAGCAATGGATGTGCTAGGAAGTGAACCCATCGGTTGGCTCATCACGCCATCTGAAGTAAACAACAAATCTAATGTACTTCAGTTGCTACAATTGATTCTCTGTGAGCCACATCTTCGCAATCTGAAAGTTTCTCTAATCTACGATAAAGGAGAGGAGCCTATTGCATCCAAGGCGTTTGACCTCGGCTTGCTCTCAGCCCATGAACACGCAGTAAACAAAACCGCCATGCTTAACGACTTCTCATCACTCCTCGATCAGTTTACTGAATCCGACGAAAATCTTACACTCACCTCCTATTGGTCCCTTCGCATTTTGATGAAAAAATCGAAACGCCTCGCGGAGCTTTTTGACCTCGATAAGAGGCTGTTTTCGATGTACCCGGATCATGCAGAGCTAGTGCTTAATATTGCGGAATCAGAGTATCTCAACGGCAATCATTCTGCCGGAAAACGCACGGTCAATCAAGCTTTGCTCCTCAAGCCAGACCTCGCCGAGCGAGCCAAAACCATCATCGCGGCGGCTGAGTCAGAAAAGCCTCCTGCCATTATTCAAAAAGCTGACGAAGCAAAAAACTTGCTCGGCATCAATTCATGCCTCATCTTGGACCCCGAAGCCAAAGAACTCGCCAAGTGTGTTGAATACGCAAAAATTCTGGGAATTCCTGAAGTCCAGGCATTTGCAAAACCACAAGACGCAATCAAGTTTCTTCAAAAACAAGCCAAGGTTGAACTTATCATTTTTGAATGGGCGCTCCCTGTTATCACAGGTCCAGCCTTTTTACAGCGCGTACGAAAGCTGCTCGGATTGAAAGTCCCCCTTGTGGTAACGAATCGTTCTGTTTCCGAAGACGATGCTGCTCTTTTCAGAGAAATGGGCATCACATCAGCTATTCGAAAGCCCTTCGAAAGCAGCTCCTTCATGAAAGAGCTGATCTGGGTGATCCAACAGGATCGAAGACCCAATGTCCCACGTTCCATCTTGATCAAGCTAAGGCAAGCCCTCGCAGCTAAAGACAGTGAGAGCGTCCAGAAGTTTAGACAGGCTTATTTTGAAGATCCGAAAGTCACGCTGGCCCAGAAAAAACAAATCGATGCCGAGATCGCTTACTATTTTTGCGACTTCCAAGGCGCGAAAGACTTCGCCATTCAGGCCCTTCAGTTAAGTAACGATGCGGCAGCAACCTTGAACCTCCTCGGAAAGGCACTCATGAAGCTTGGTGATTTCGATGGAGCGCTTCGCTGCCTTGAAAACGCCCAAACCGTATCGCCACTTAACATCGAACGTCTCTGCACGATGGCGGAAACTCATCTCGATGCGGGAAATGATAGCGGTTTTGAACAAACACTCACTAAAGCACAAGCCATGGACCCGGAAAATGATATTGTTGTCGAAACAGCGGCTAAGGGCGCCATTGCCAAGAACGATACGCAGAAAGCAAGACAACTGATGCATCGCTTGGTTTCACTGGAAAGCGTCCTCTCTTTCACCAATAATCGAGGTGTTTCTTTGATCAAGATAGGCGATTTCGATAAAGGGATCTCGCTCTATCGAGAGGCCTTGCAAGCTATTCCGGCCGATCGCAAAGAGACCCTTGCGCTGGTCCACTACAATCTTGGCCTTGCCTTCGCCAAAATAGACAATACGCAAGAAGCCCTTCAAGCGCTGGATACTGCTTGTTTAGCGCAAAATCCCAAGCTGCGTTCAAAAGCATCAAACCTTAAAGAACGGATCGAAGAAGCGCTGAGAATGAAAGTCGTTTTTCAGTTAAATACATCAGATCAAGAAAGCATCCTTACCTCCCAAAAACCTGATGACATAAAAAACGCATCATTCACAAAGGGCGTTTCAGGCTTTACCATGGATGGAGCCCTGGCGCTCAAAGCTGGGGAGTTATGCTGTCACAAAATTTATATCGACGGAGCGACACCACCCGAAGTCACTAAATTATTCTCAACAGCGATCAAGTTTACCAAGAAAGACTCATTGCAACGCGAAGCAACTTTTGGAATGGAAAAAACGAATTTCACTGGGCCACGCAAGGTCGGTTGATCGATCCTTGCGAGGAACTGGTGCTTGTACTCAATTGGCGTAAAAGCCTTCTATCGCTTAGACTTAATCTTAGTCATTGTCTTATGGCTTAATCGTGATCTCTTTTCTGAAGACTTTAGCTTTGACTAAGCTCATAAAACATTGAAACTATATCAATGATGCGCTCTTTACCTTCATCGATCAAAGCAAAATCTGCAAGCTTCAGAATTTTGCAAGCATCTAAAGTGGCAGCACATTCAAGCTCTGAGCCACGCGCTATTGCGAAATAGCGACGATTATCAGATCGTGAAGTTTTTCCTGTAGCTTCTGCGATATTCAAAACAA
>CAILAO010000972.1 GCA_903832105.1 uncultured Pseudomonadota bacterium
GGCAAGCGCAAGACGCTGGTTAATCTCAACGGCTTCTTTAACCCCTCCTGTCATCCCTTCGATCAATATCGGAGCCGAAAAGGTTCTCCCTAAAAAAGAACAAGAGAGGTCAATATCAGCGAGGTCAAAACCAGGCAAGGTTTTGGGAATGAGGTTCCATAGTGAAAACCCTGTATCATGATCGGTCGATTCAACTTCTTGACTTCGACAAATTGAAATATGCTGTTCTTTACGAATTAAAGAAAGTAAAGATTGCAGATCGTCGAATCCCTGACAAAAACTGACTTCAAAAAAGCATCCTTTTTCCCTCTCTTTTTCGATTCGAACCAAAAAAGAAAAGATCTTTTCTTCAGAAAACGCGATATCTAACGATGCCGTTTTTATGCTGGAATGTATTAAAAGCTGATGAATACTTGGAGCATTATCCTTGTTACATGGCGCTAGGCCAAGAATACAAGCCTTTGCCGCTATTTCATGAACAAAACCCATGCGCTCTATCTTTTGGAATGAGCTATCCTGTATACTGAGGGCACAGGGCAGGGGAGGCACTAGGCGAATAAAGTGTTCTTTTTCATTAGTCATATTAAAATAGTAAAGAAAGCCATGGTTTCTGAGCTCGTAACTTCAACATAATGTGCTGAGATCCCTCGCTTTGCTCAGGATACGCTTCAGTCGAATTCGACTGAAGCTACTTAAATCTATTTGTTGCGGAGAGTCAACGTTGATTTCTTTTCAGTCAGTCACAAAATCCTTTGGTGACACTAAGATTCTTGACGACATCTCATTCTCGATTCAAGAGGGAACTCGCGTAAGCATCATTGGACCTGGTGGTTCAGGCAAAACAACCGTTTTAAAAATCCTTCTAGGCCTTATGCCACCAGATTCGGGTGAAGTTCATTTGATGGAAGTCGATATGGTAAGAAGTAACGACCGTGTCAAAGAAGAGGTACTTTGCCGCGTAGGCATGGCTTTTCAGCAAGGAGGCCTTTTTGACTTCATGACTGTGAAAGAAAACCTGGCTTTTGCAATGGAACATATGACTGACATGAGCGTGGACCTGATTGATAAGAAGGCAAAATCTGTTCTTGAAGGCGTTAAACTGCCAGCGACAGAAACTATGTTTCCTTTCGAATTATCTGGAGGCATGAAGCGCCGAGTAGGGATCGCACGTGCTTTGGCAACTGAACCTAAAGTTGCCATTTTTGATGAGCCAACATCCGGTCTCGATCCTGTAACTTCAACCATCATCTTAAACATGATTCTCGACATGGTGAAAACCAACACTAATCTGACTCAGCTCGTAGCGACATCTAACGTAGAAATTGCGATACGATTTGCAGACCGATTGATTGTACTGAACGACACAGGTAGTATCGTTGCCGATGGACCTTGGCGAGAACTCTTACTGACCGGACCAGAGTGGGTTCGTCACTTTTTAAGTGTTCGTCTCATAGGGCTTGACCTAGAGTATGCGCATGAACTAGATCTGCCCAAGGAATTTATCGAGAAGCACTGGGGTTAAAAGACTGCTGATGTATTGGTTCCTAAAAGGGTTTGCATTTATTCTAAGTCAGCTCCAAGCAAGATCCATAGATCGGCTTGCGAAAATTCTTACTTTTCTTTCTTTCAATATCTGCCGTATTCGCTACTCCATTGTGATGAAAAATCTTCATATAGCTTTCGGGAATGAAAAGTCTGAGGCTGAATTCAAATCCATCGCCAAGCTTTCTTACTACCATTTAACGTTAACAGCCTTGGAATTTCTCCGCTCACGTCGGATTAGCATTGCGGGGAACGTAAGTTTTGTTGGTCGAGAACATATTGACGCTGCCCTTAATTTGGGACAAGGATGTTATATCCTCTGTATTCATCTAGGCAATTGGGAAGCCTTCGGGGCCGCAGTCAGCCAGGCCATAACACCTGCTCATGTTGTAGTGAAACGTGTTGGGAGCACTTCGATCGATCGGTTTGTATGCGAACTACGCGATTATAATAAGCTTTTCGTCTTTAACAGGAAAAAAAAAGGTGACGCCATCCGAGGTATTCGCGAGATTCTTAAGAAAGGAGAGATCGTTGGTTTTGTAATGGACCAAGCAAGATCTGGAGAGCCACGCCTTCCTTTTTTTGGAAAGGATGCCACCACAAATACGGCCTTGGCTTCTCTTTCAAGAAGATTCCCGGCCCCTATTATTCCTGGCTTTATCCGCCGTGTTGGGGTTGGACAGCACGTCGTAGAATTCTTACCAGCCCTTCGCTTTGAAGCTTCCGAAGATCGAGAGCGAGACGTATTACAGCAGACACAAGAATTTAACTCTGTTATTGAGGACATGATCAGGCGCTACCCAGAACAATATTTGTGGCTCCATAACCGCTGGAAATGATATGATATAAATATGGGGAATCGAAGGCTTCAAACAAGACTCATTGTAACCGATATCGACAACACAATTTTCGATTGGGTGACCTATTACTCATATTCAATGCAGGCATTGCTGGAGAAAGTAGAAGAAATTATCAATGTCCCCAAAAAAGTGCTCGCTGAAGAAGCTAGGCAGATTTTCACAAAACATGCTTCGATCGAATATCCCTTTATCGTGCAAGACATGCCCTCTGTAATGAATCATTATCAGTCAGATATCGACCGTATGTTGACAGAGGTCGTTGAGCCTTCAAGAAAGGCCTTCTTGAAAAAGGCTGAGAACCTTCTAATTCTTTATCCAGGTGTTGAAGACACTCTTAAGACACTCCAAAAGGATCATCCTGAAATTCCCATTGTCGCTTTAACCGATGCACCGCGTTATATTGCCATGTGGAAATTAAATAAACTGAAGTCTCTTCATTATTTTTCTTCCGTCTATGGATTGGCGGACCCTCGAATTCCGACCGATCCAAAGCTTGGTCGCGTTAAAGTGAGTCCCAAAATCCTTCTCAAACACCTGCAACAAAATGATTTTGGCTTTCATGGACGTATTAGAATTCTTCCTGAGGAATATGAAAAACCAGGAACACGTGGCTTAAAGACTGTTTTAATGGATCATGAACTGGACGAACCACCGGAAAAAAGACGAGAGGTGCTTTGGATTGGTGATAATCTTCGAAAAGACGTTGGTTTGGGTCAGCGAGTAGGTGTAAGGACTGCTTGGGCTTCTTATGGTGCTCAGGTAGATAAAGAGATATATGAAATTCTGCATACATTCAGCCCTACAGA
>CAILAO010000973.1 GCA_903832105.1 uncultured Pseudomonadota bacterium
GTTCGATATAGTCTTTAACTTTTTCCAAACATACCTTGCAGCCTGAACACCAAGATGCGACAAAAAAAAGTACGTTGTTACGATAGTTTTTTTCGATGATCTTTTGCTGATTAATGACCTGGCCAGATGACGTCCATCCTGCAAACCACGGGACATCTTGGCCAACAGAAAGAGAACTCGCCAAAAGGTCGTTCCATGAAAAAAGTATAAAACAAAGCCCAATCGACTTAAGTGTGCTAATGCGTAATACCTTCACGACTCCCGCCATCTCCATTATTTCCATTACTTTTGTTCAGGCAGCCCCCTGTAACATCTTGTAAATAACGCCCCGCTGTTTTGAGATCCATGCTGGACACATTTGTCATTAGCCGATTCATGGCCTGCTTCTCATCGGACGGGTGAATGCCTTTCGGATAGCCCAGATTGGTTCTCCCTAGCCGCTGCCGCTCTTTGCTGCATGACAGGAGATCAGCTTCGAGGCCGATCTTACACTCATACCCGATCATGCCCATGTCGCAGCTTGGCCGTCCATATACCTTCAGCAACACACCCGCATTACAAGAGTTACCTTCAGAAACAGAAAAACCAAAGCCACCTAATTGTTGTCTCAAGGCGCTAAGCACCGATGCCGACGACTCTCTTGAAACACCCTCAAGATCAACTGTAACCACCTTGGCCACCACCAACTGTTCAAGCTTTGATATGGCGGCCTGATAACAGGCTTCGTCTTTCGAAAAATCCGGAGGATAACCACGGAATACAGCATACCATTGATTCGCGACATGGTCGAGTTTCTGATAGGTATCGCGGACTTGATCGATCATGCCGCACATGGCTGGTTGATCGCGATCTTGACCTAGTTGTACTGCTTTGGCGCAGGCCGGACGAAAGCTCACCGAACTCTTGTCGTAATCCTTTTGAAGCGTGATTTTTAAATCGCGTTTGTCGAGCACTGCCAACACCAATACCTGATCTTCATAGATGTGTTCGCTTCCCTCCGCTGTTTTTATCAACTCCGCATGGGTGAAACCAGACGTTGACTCGATATCAAGCGAAACAGAGTGGGTGCTTTCGGAAGATTGCTCCCCAGATTGGAGCTTGCGCTGCACTTTCAGGCTGGACTTAAGTTCAGAATTGAGGCGACTCGCGATTTCCGCCTTTGCTTTGCTTAGTGCCTCCATTCTGTTCACACCCTCACCCCAGGAGACAAGGAAAACGCCCTCCGGATATTTCTTTTTCATTTTCTTTACTGTTAGTTCATGTGATTCTGTTTGAACTCCGTCTGAACCTGGCTTCTTACTAATGGAAAAACAGCTAGAAAGAAAAAACACGGCGGTTAAGGCTATTTTTACTTCTATACTTTTGGACCTTGCAAAAAAGCGCATGATGTTTTCCTATGCTCCTAATAGATGTAAATTTAGATTTCTTAACTCTCTAAACCGAACTCCCAAAGTTCCATCGTTGCTATCGGCGGGTTTTTAGTAATCTTTAGAAAAATCAAAAAGAATTAATTAAAATCTTTTCTTATCATTTGGTTACAAATAGGCTTTGTTCCAAAAAAGCCCCTTCGTAAGTGGCCATGTCAGATTTATTTCCATCTAAAGTTTTTGTTGGTAACATTAAAGGGTCATTCTTATTAGGATTTTTTTTATAAGATCTCAACCTTAAGCTGGGAGGAAGTGATGTCGCGATTCTTCATGTTTTTATTGTGCTTTTCGTTTATTGGCTGTGTTTCGACACCAAAAAAAGACGAGGTGGTAAGCAATAGTCTTGATAATCTCAAAGAGCGTCCTACGTGGACAGTGGAAGGACGTTTTAGGGAGTTTTTGAAATCTCTGACCGAGAAAGAGCAGAAGGACAATCTCTATCGCGTCGGTTCTTATAGCACAAAGTCGCGCACGGATATGGACCTTTGTTTTCAATATGCAAGGTCTAAAGTCGAGACCGAGATCAGCCAATCTGTGGGACAAGCTGTCAGTGCGGTTGTTTCCGAGGCTATCGCTCAAGGTAATATCCAAGAGGAAACCGCAACTAGAGTGCAAGAACTCACTGCGGCTTCTAAGACCAAAATGGCCATTGCCGGACTTGAGGTCGAAGAAAAGTTCTGGCAGCAAATCGCCAAGGCTGATTCCGAAGGTAATGTTTATGAATGTTTCGTCCTGGCAAAAATGCCTGGCACGGTCTACAAAAAACAGCTAAAGAGCAGCATCGCTAAAATTTTATCGGAAGAAAACTCTGATACAAAAGAGCGATTAAACAAGGCTGTTGATGAAACAGACTCATTGATCGACAAGACATTTAATCGATAGAACCCATAATTCGCAAAAAATTGAGCTTAAATATGAACCTACGGTCATGTCATAGTGCCGCCTTTTACTTGGCGGTAATGTTGTGCGGCTTTCTAGGCAGTTCATCGCAAATTTTGGCTGTTACTATTCATGTTAAATCTTCAACGTCTTCTTCAGACAATGCAGCCAACCCTGTGGTTTTGTCTTTAACTGAAACCATAGAGAAGGCTGCAAACAATGGGTCTGCAAGTGACGACAAAACGTCTCATGACCAGTCGGTTAAGCATACCGATGGCAAGAGTGATAAGCCGCCAGTCAAAGGTTTCGTTAATGATGATGTTGAAAAGTGGAAAAATGAGCAGAAAGCGGAATCAGAGGATTGGCATCGTGAGCAGCGGGAGACTTTAAACACTTGGAAAAAAGAGCATCAAAAGACACTAGAGCTTTGGGAAAAAGAACACGCGACTTTTTTGAACAGAATTCCGATTTATAAAGCAAACACGTTTGCTATTGAAGAACCAAAGCACCAAACCAAGAAGGGTGTGGAGAAACCGAAGCAATCGGCCAAAGCTCCCGTTACATCAAAAATAGTAAATGCAGCATTTTTACCGCCGGTCAAAGACCAGGGAAATCGGGCGACTTGTTCAGCTTTCGCGGGGATTCGAGCTTTGGAAATCCTGCTGGCGCAAAACAATAAAAATTCCGATTTATCCGAACAATATTTTTATTGGGCAAGTCGTCCTGATTGTCAAAAGTCAGCTTGTGACAAGAAAGGATCCTGGGTCCTTACAGGTTTCAATTTCAGCAAGCAACAAGGCGGACACGATATCCCGGACGAAACCGCCTGCCCGTATCAAAACAAACCGCTCGATCATAACGAAACACAGCTACCGCTCCCTAACGATTGCTTCAACAAAGGATTTCTTAAAGTCTCGGAATATAAAGACTTAGCTTCCTGGGATGACATTATTGAAGCTCTTAATCAAGATATTCCAGTGGTCGGTGCATTCCGTTTATCTGAAAACTTTTATAAGACGCAAGGAGTTGTGACTTTAAAAGAAGCGGAAGCTGAAAAACAGCGGCCAACGGATTTGCACGCAAATGCGCACGCCATCCTCATCGTGGGATATATAAAAATCCCAGCCAATCTCAGCAAAAAAGAGGGCGAATCATGTCTGATCGCCGTCAATAGCTGGGGAGTTGGCTGGGGTAAGGGTGGATACAGTTGCCTCACGCAGAGCTGGTTTATTGCTTTTAAAATCCCTGTTCCTTTTGTGGGCGTCATGTCTGCTGACATATAAGTCTTGAGAGAGGAGACTCCCGCCATGCGACGAACTGCCGGAATGTTGTTCTTCATTATTGCCTTGTCATCAGTTTTAATTGCACCGACACTTTTCGCAGACGACACGCGTATCGCTGTTTTGGAATTTCAAAACATGGCCAAGATGACGCGAGAAGATATGTCTTATCTCGCCGAGCTTTTCAGAGGAATCGCTGTCCCATTGAGATCTAAGGGATATATTATCATGACAAAGGAAAACATGATTTCTCTTCTTCCTCCGAACAAGAAACTTGAACAGTGCGTGGGTGAATGCGAGGTGGAAACTGGAAGAAAACTCGGTGCCCATTACATTGTCGCCGGAGCCGTGTACAAGATTGGTGACGGTTTCAGACTCCTAGTCAAACTGTATGAAACAAAAGGCGGATCGCTAGTCAGTTCGTCTGAATATGATGGTAAAAGTGTGGGCGATGTCGCGAAAAAAGTTAAGGAAGATACCGCGAGCGACATTTTCAAACCTCTGCGCGTCCAAGGTGTGATTGCTTCCGATAGGACGTTTGGCAAGGACTCTCAAGAAGCTTGGGATCCCAAGCTTGAAGAAACCACGGTGGTTGAATTTTCTTCCGTGCCTGACAAAGCGCAGGTTATTATCGACAATATCCCCAAGTGCAACACGCTTTGCAGCGCTGAACTTACCTTAGGTAGACACTCCATAGTATTGACTCTCCCGCGATATCTTCCCTATCAAGAAGAGATCGATGTCAAAAAAGGTATGGCCAAGATTGAACGAAAACTTGAAAAAAACTTTGGTTTTATAAATGTTACAAGCAAACCTGAAGGGCTTAGTGTCTATGTGAATCAAAAACTCGTTGGAAAAACACCAATCAAAGTCAGCGTAGACCCAGGGAAGCATGTCGTGACCATAAAGAGCGATCAATATTATGAGAAGGGCATGGAGTTCGCGCTGAAAAGGGGGGAAGAAAAGTCGGTCGTATTGGAACCCGTGGCAAAAGTAGGCGCTTTGGAAATTAAGGCACTGGATGACAAGGGCAATGCGCTTAAGGCAGAAGTGGTGATTGACGGTAAATCTGCTGGCGAAACGCCTCTAGTGCTCAAAAGTTTTTTGATTGGCCAACACTCGATCGTGATCAAAAAAGACGGTTTTGCAGAAAACAAGCAAGATGTCAAAATTGAAGAGAAGAAAGTCACTAAACATGAGGTTAAACTTTCGAAAGGCAATCAAGTAGTTTCAACTGTAAAAGCGGGTATCTCAGATGAGTCACTGGCGAGTAACTATGAGAGAGATAAGTCGAATTTCTACTCGTTTAAGCTAAAGGGCGGCACAGTTGAAGCGCTAGGTGCCTCAATCGATCAAATGGCGAAGCTGTTGGAGCAGTTGGAAGCGAGCCAGGGTAGTCAATCATCCGCGTGCGGACTTGTGGACCAGGGCAAGGCGTACGACCACTTCGCAGAAGTTCTCAACGACCCACCAGCCATACGGGGCGCAAAAACGAGCGACGTCAAAATGAAACTTAGTCCTCAAGCAAAGTCGCTTCAAAAGGAAGCCGCACAATTTTTCGCCAAGGCGCTTAAGGCTAGCTCACCAAAGAATGATTGCCTTAAACAAGCGCAAGACGGCTTGCAACGAATGAGAGGCGCTGCGGCGAATTGAAAGATATCATAATGGACGATTCGGTGCCAATGTTTCACGCAACAGTCAGCGTTTTGAGCGAAGTGCGCGAGCTTCAAAAAATTCGCAACTTGAACAATAGGATGCTAACGAGTCAACTAGGAAGACCCCGTCCGGAGCTGAGCAAAGAAAGATTCGGATGATTAGTTATCGTTTTTTGAAGAATCTACCTGTAAAAAAAGAGGACCGAAAAAACTTTAAGATGCCTTTTACTTACTTTTTGCATCAAGTTTTTTTATATTGTTCGCAAGGTTTTTGCGGATCTGTGATGTTGTGTTGCGTACAAACAAATTTATCAAAAACCGTTCCTCGATTGACGTAAAACACACAACTATTGCAGTTTCTTCCTTCAGAAGAGCTAACTTTATCTACTGGCTGGGTTGAAGCATTTTCCGGGACTTTTAATTGACTCGCCATATCATCAGCTATCTTCGGTGGACATGTTCGGTCGGTTTTTAAAAGTATCTGGGTAGTTATTGAAATATCTTCTCCCATATTGCAGAAGAGTTCGATTAACTCTGCCCAAGCCCACGAAAAAAGAATACCAAAGGCAATTGCGATAAAGAGCCAGACCTTCACGGAAAACATCGGCAAACTCAAAACAAGAACAGCCCCAATAATACCACCTAAGACAGCTGATATTTTTATCAGTAAGGAGACAGCCCTTAACGCTGGATAGGTTCTCATGGTCATTGTTCCCCCCTCACTTTATTGTGCAATATATTTAGATTTTACGATCCAGTAACCATTATTTGAACGTATCATATCTAAACAGCGTAGAATCAGTAAAAAAGAGATTTTTGCCAAATTTTTCTTAACCCCTTTCCATGTCAGTAATGTGCTTTGTTGGGCCATAACAAACACGATAACATTGAGACACAGGGGGTGAGGAGGGACTGTTTTGTGTTTTCGGTTGGGTTTTCATGCTAAACCGGATGGGCCATTTTCTGAAGTCAGGAGGCGTGTTAGAAACGAAAATTGAATCTGCAAAATTTTGAGTGATATACTATTATAAGTTATCCTTCAGGTCACTTGGTGGGACAAATCTTATAAAGTGGCGTATTTAAGTGAGGAATTGTCATGATTAAAATAGTCGGACCTCGACCCCGCATCGAACTACGTGTGACTGACTTTTTCGGCCTAAGCAATAGCGATGAGATCCTAATTCAAGTCCGTCCGACTGGAAATGATTCGGATTATCCTAAGCCGTTCGATATTGTTATTTCTGTCTCGTGGTGGAAATCAAAATCATATGTCAAGACTAGGTCCTGGAAAGATGAGGGGGTCTATAATTTTCCAAAGTTGACTTGTGAGATGGCTCGTTTCGTAAAAAGATGAGTGACATCTGCGCATTTCATGTAACGCCATCTGCATTCTTTGCACGTTGATGAGATCGATGTTCAACAATGTCCAACCAGGCGGGCCACTGGATCTTCCATGTTTCTTCCAAGTCTTTGCCCCTTTTGAAAGCGTTTGCAGCTTTCACCAAGTCACCACCCATCTCCAGATGATATAACCCCAAAAAAAGCAAGCCTTCCTTGAGATTTGGTGCAAGTTCTACCGCCCTTTCGAAATCTTTTAGAGCATTCGCAATATTCGGCTTCACAATTTCAGGGTTGGCAGGCCACTCGCAATCTATCTCTGCAGTGCTTCGCCCCCTGGCCAAGTAGCCGTACGGAAACGTCTCGTCACACGAAACCGCTTTATCTCCGTGAATGAATGCCATGTCAGCCCACCCACACTTTCGTATGAAAAGATCAGCAACGGAATAATGAGCATGTGCACTTTTCGGATTTTTATCAGCGATTGTAAGAAACATTTCGTGTGCCCGTTCCCAATCCAAACCACATTTGAACAGAATATTAGCCACAATCCAATCAGATAGCGGAAAATCAGATCGCCCACCGCGAAAGTCGTTCACGAGGCTGATGATTTTGTCCACGCCACCGTCGAATCGATTCTTCCACCAGGTTTCATCACACTCAGTAGCGTCTTCATCAAAGACCGGCAATTCAAGAATCATATCAATGGCACATCTTGTGTCTCCACGCAGGAAAGCGTAGACAGCCAATTCAAAGCTAGACAAAACATCGATTCGATGACGCATCCAATCGATGCTCCCCGAAACGTCAGTCTCACAGCTCAGATTCCGAAGCGAGTGATTAAGCATAGACACTGTCTCCTTTTTTTTGCGGAAGGTCATCTTACCGACTCCTCAATTCGAAGATCTGAAAGCTGCTCTTCCATCCTTCCATTGACCAAGCCCAGTTCGACCAACTTCCGAGCGATTTGGCGTGGATTAAATCCTCGATCCTTCAGGTGCTGCGTCAATCGTTTTTTAACAATGGTTGACGGTTCGCTTCCTGTCATAAATTTGCTCCGAGCAAAAAGGTTAAAAAGGTTCACAAAACTGTTGTTCGTTGCAAACAACTTTGATTCCGACCTTTTCGTAACGGGAAAAAAGTGAATCTCCCGGATTCCATCCGTCCGGCATGGAACTCGCGAGACCCGCGCTTCGCAATTTCTTGTCTTCCTCGCGTGTAATAACGCAGATCTCACCGAACTCTGAGAGCATTTCTCTCACCTGCGTTGGGGTGGGGTCGGATAACGAAAGCAACATTTTCTTGAGATACTTTTTCGGAAATATGTGATCACGTGTGAATTTCTTTTCGCCTCTGTTGATCGCAGCCAGTGCCTCGCCGGAATAGAATCTGAAACCACGATACTCCTCGTTTCCTTCGACAAAACGAAGGCACCATGACCAATCGAGTATTCCGTAAACCAGGAAGTAGGGAACTTTGAGACAAGTCCTGTAGTCTTTGATCAGAGAGATTACGTACTTCAAAATGAGTTCTTCTCGTTGTTCAATCACGGCTTTATCGAAGTGGGCTCTCAGAGAATTTCTCATCGTGAGTTCCTTTCGCGAAAAAAAATTAGTGGACAAAGCATTCAACTATACTCCTATCGACGACAGCGAGTATGGGTATCGGCACAGATATCCTCCGTAAGTAACATGAGGCAGCTTTTTGAGATTGGGATCATCCATTGCCACTTGGTGCTTGACATATACAACGTAAAAATACTGATAACGACTTACGTCAGCGGATTTCGTTACCGAAAAAGCCTGTAGCGATAAATGAGGTGGGGATATTTTTGCACAGGCTGGCGATACAATCTGAGGGTTATTCAGCCCAACAGTTTTTATGGGTATTACTATCGAGATTCCTCGAATTATTTTGTTGTTCTTCGATCCATCGTAATGAACAATTTGATCGCCAATCTTGAGGCGGGTCATTGTGGGCCAACCTCCATATGGCCCGACAGGGCAGCAAAGATAAGACCCTGCATATTCGGTGGCAAACGAATCGGATTGATTAACTTGAAAGATCGCCATAGGTAATCTCCTTCGCTAAAATTTTTAATGCGTACCACCAACCTCACATTTTGTTAGCTGAGGTATATTCTCCCCAAATTAACATTTCAAAACCCATCCCTGCGGCAGCATGATAAACCCGAACTGACGCTCACTAGACACAAAGTTCACGCAACCAACAACGTTCCGACCGCCATGCTACTACGGTTTTACTTTCCATAGATCGTTCGCACCGTAACCCTGGCCACCAAAGAGCCAGAGGTTACTGGTACCATCAATCCACGATATGGCGTCACCGCGAGCACCAGGCACATTTCCTGCGGCAGGCGTACCTTTGGTGCCATAGGTACCGAACTGATTGATTACGTTACTGCCTGATACCCAGGTCCAGTTGGTGCCGTCAAACTTCCACAGATCGTTGAGATATCCCGAATCCGACGCACCGTA
>CAILAO010000974.1 GCA_903832105.1 uncultured Pseudomonadota bacterium
AATAATATTCATTCAAAAAATAAATAATTAAAATTAGTATCGTCCTTATTGTGTTTAGTTTTGAGATTTAGTGATATATATCTAATAATCGTTATAAAAATAGTTGCTGATTTGTATTTAGCTGCAAATCTAGAAAGATGCGGAGTAATGAATACTGTTGTAACAAGACTGATTAAATATTCGCCAATTCTAAGGCTTCACATGAGATTTCTGGGCTGCCTGTTTCTTCTTATCATTAGCGCTCCGGCAACCTACGGACAAGGAGAGTTGCGCTGCGATCAAAATATAGTCGAACACCGTAAACCTGCCAGGGCTTATGTCCCGTTCACGATTCATGATATACATGATCCAGAAACAGGAGCTTCCCTGGGCCTTGCTCAAGAGATCAAGATTCCAACGGAACCCGGAAAACCACCTTTGATCATGCCTGCTGGCGACTTCCTGATACAAGTCAATAGTCTCGAAGAAAAGCTTGCTCCATGGGGATATTCCCTTCGTGATGTAGGGCAGGCAAATCTTGGAGAAATTCAAACATGTATTGCGCTCCTTGCCTCTCAGGCAGATCGCATCGAAGAACAACTACGAAAAGAAAAACCTCTGACCCAAAAGCTGGACGACTTTTCTCCGCGCTTTGATGAAGCCTGGAAACGCTACAAAGATGACATTCCATCATGGGAAGAAATGCGAAAAAGAGCCGACAACCAAGCCTACAACGTCTATCTGCCGCCCAAACCGTCCCTCGCTGTCGTACCACCTGTAAAGCAAAGAGTGGAATTGAAACCCATGATCAAAGAACGTCCGTGGCCGTTTAATTTCGGTGAAGGAAAGGATCTACATGTATGGGGACAGGCCAACTTTCGGGTCGATGCAAGCAAAGTCGAGGCCAAAGCAAAGGGGACCTTGGTCGCCGAAGGTGAAGTCTTAGGTCAACGGGTCGGTGAAATCGTAAGCATCCTTGCAAACGCAGAGTCACCAGGAACAGGCGAGATGCTGGCAGAACTAAAAATAGCCGTGCTTGGTTCAACGATTTTTTCACCCCGTTACAAAGGAGCTGTTATTAAAGATGATCAGGATCAAAACTTTCCGGTCGAGTACGGAATGGATTACCGGTTTGCTATCGGCCCTATTCCTATGAGGGCACGTTTTGGTTTCCAAGGCAAAGTCGGGCTGCTCTGGGGATACAATATTCTTCCTCTTCGAATCGGAACCTATACAAAACCTTATATCCGGACAAACGCTTATGCACAGGTAGGAGCTGATGTTGGTGTAGGCGGTGTTGGCGCAGCAGGAGAGTTAACTCTCGTTAATCTCGATGTTCCCGTGACTGCCGATGTTTATGTCGAATGGAACGACGAGCCACAGCTTAAACTCGAAATTGTCGGCTCGACCGAACTCGACGCCCTCAGCGGACGTATTTATGCTTATGTTTATGTGTACTACCCGATGCCGCTGCCACCTTGGAGAAAAAAGTGGGAAGGCGATTGGACCTTCTTTTCTTGGGACGGAATTAAACGCACCGGGAATATTTTCGAATATAAAGCGACCCTCACATCCGCAGGTCTGGTCGCGAGCGGCGATCTCACGGCGGATGATGTTGCTGAAATTGAAGGTATCAATGCGGAAGCACGCGTGATCCAGCTAGAAAATGCATCCAAGAACCACGCATACGCCGTTCTCAAGAGTGTTGCCGATGACTTCGCAAGTGTTGAGGAAGGCCGTGCCATCCGGGTTGCCATCGACATGACAGCTCTTAATAATGCCTCCCTTGGCAAAGAAAAAACGTTACGCGAGGACCTAGAAACATGGTTACAAAGAGAACTACACTAAAATTGTTTTTAGCGGGAATTGCTGGGTTGACTCTTTTCACAACGACCTATGTGTGCATGCGCGGACATTGGCCAAGTCACGAAGGTCAATCGGCTCACAAAACCGTCGATTATATAATCAGATGCGAACCATCAAAGGTTCGTATCTACACGCTAGACTATCGTTCGCAAGGAAAAATCTTCGACAAAACGATTCAAAAAGCCCTCTCAGGACCTTTTAGCAGTGATGGATCGATTGATATTAAATTGTCTGGAACCCTCAAGGAATCGTGTCGCCTCAAAGCGAATGGCAAACGGTATCTCTCATGGGAGATCATTCCTGACGCTTTTTCAATGAAACCAGAGCCATTACAAAATCAAGACTTCTCTTCGCAAAGCCCGACTGAGATTGAGCTGGCCCCGACGGGTCAAGTTGCTTCGCTGACGTTCCCCCGAACAATGAGTGAATCGTTTAGCCATATCATCCGAGACATTGCATCACATCGAAGCCTTAATTGGGCTTCAAAAGCGGCCACACAGAACGACTGGATGAGCACGGAAGATGACATCAACGGAACGTATCAAGCTTCGTACAAGACATCACAACTTCAAAACGGGCTCTTGACGATTCTTAAAGAGCGGACAAGATATACCAAAACCGCGTCAGAAGATCCATCGGGAAGGTCTCCGCTACAACTAAAGCTTAATAACGGAAAAACAGAGTATACGATCGGCGCCGACTTTCAGCTTTCACGTCTGACGAGTCAGGTATCGTTAGACTACATGGAAGGGTCGATTCCCGCCATCCATTCAGAAACAGATCTTTCGCTCAAGTTTTTACGAGACGAAGCCTACACGGCAGCCTTCTCAGGATGGCGATCTCGAGTAAGCCCAGATTCCATCAGACAATCAAATCTCAAGGCTTCCGATGTCGATGAAAGATTGCTGGAAAAGATTCAAAAAGAAGAACTAGGTCAGGAGACCTGGTCGTCCCTACACGAAAAAATCGAGAATTTTCAAGAAAATGAAGCTAAAGGAACCAAACTCTTTTTACAATTAAAGGCGCTCTTTTTGCTTCAGCCTGACACCTGCTCTTATGCTGCGGAAATGCTTGCTGAATGGTCGGCCGGAACTCCGCAGTTCAACGCCATTGCTGGAGCCTTGATCTCCACCGGAACCCGTCAAGCGCAAGAGGCTCTTCTGAGGGTCATCAACAGTCCACAAATCAACGAAAATACCTTAATAACTTTGGTTGCTGTTTCCGGACTTGTTAAAAAGCCCGAAGTTTTCTTTGAAGAAGGAATTTGGGAAAAGGCAAGGCAAGGAAATGCAATGGTTTCAGAGACAGCGTGGCTCTCTCTCGGCAATATGGCTCGCCATAACAAAGTCAATGGAGAGTATCAAAGGGCAGAACGTATTGTTACGACCATCAAAGAAGAAAGCAGCGAAGCAAAATCCTCCGAGGAAAGGAGTCATTGGCTCCTAGTCGTCGGCAACGCGTCCAGCGCCTCATTGATACCTCTTTCAAAAACCGGATTCACGTCATCGTCAACCGCTGAAAGGCAAGCAGCAGCAGAATCGCTCCGTTTCGTCGAAGGAACCGAATCCGATCAGCTACTGATCAACGCAGCAAAGACAGATGTCAACGAAGATGTCAGAGCCAGCTCCTTGACCTCTCTTTCTAACCGCGAGAATCTCGAAACCTACGAAGACCTCTTCATTTCGAAACTGACCCAAGATTCGTCCGATACAGTCCGTCTTGCAGTCCTCAGCATAGCCGCAAAAGGAACTTCACTCCAAAGACTAAAAAAATCCTTGGAAAACGTCGCAATGAATGACAAAAGCAAAGCTGTTAGAGAACAAGCTCAGAGTATTCTCGACCAGCAAAAGGCTTCGATGTTGTAGCGCATTTAAACCGCCGAGTAAACCGAGGGAACTTCCCCCTCAGATTCTCACAGATCCGGATTTGACCCAATACGTCCGGAGGAAAACAGACTCCAATCGGAATAGGTCTATCGACCACAACTTGTTTGGAGCATTTCCAATGGGAAGGAGCCAGGACGGGCCCTTGCCGGGAATGGGCCTATCGTGCTTCTTCAAAATCCGCCTGACGGTTTCCTCGTCGATCGAGTGGCCTGTGACGTTGGTGATAAGCATCGCAATCTTCGGACATCCGTAGCTGGGATTTCTGGCTCTTCTCACATGGTAGTGGCAAAAACGACCTAACTTTATGAAAAAGTTGGGCAAAGGTAAAACCAACAGGTAAATTTAATTATCAACAAAAATTTACTGGAGGTGACCCGAT
>CAILAO010000975.1 GCA_903832105.1 uncultured Pseudomonadota bacterium
GATACCTTTGCAAAATTTTTCCGAATTCCAAAGGCTAATATTGGAGAGATGGAAATTGCGGAACCTATCATTAATTTGATTCCTAAAGACCTGGCGCTAAAACTTAGAGTCATCCCTCTCGATAGGGCTGGAAACAACATCATTGTTGCGATGGGGGACCCGAAAAATCTCGCGACAATCGATGCTATTCGGTTTTCCGCAGGTTTTTTTGCAAAACCGGTTTTAGCGAGTGAATTACGGATTACAGAGGCTTTAGAAAAATACTATGGGCGTAAGCTTGATGTGAGCCTGCTAAGTAAAGAAGAGAATCAGAAACTCGCCAAGAAACAGCTTCAAGAGCGGATTCACATCACGGAAAAGGCGGATAAAAACGAAGGCCCCATCATTCAACTCGTAAACAATATGATTTATCAGTGTCTCCAGCGAAGGGCATCTGACATTCATATTGAACCTTATGAAAGCTATGCCAGGATTAGACTTCGCATTGACGGTGTTCTTCATGAAATAGCCCGCCCTCCCCTCAACATGAAAGCCGCCTTAATCTCACGCGTGAAAATTATGGCTGATCTCGATATTGCAGAGTCGAGGCTCCCTCAAGATGGCGCTATTAACGTTACTGTTGCTGGTAAACATGTTGATTTTCGCGTGAGTACATTGCCAACGGTGTTTGGAGAAAAGATCGTGATGAGGGTTCTTGATAAGTCGGCTCTGAAAGTTGACATGACCCAACTTGGTTTTGATGAAGATGAGTTGGTCAAATTTAGAGATTCCATTCATGCGCCGCAAGGTATTGTTCTTGTAACGGGTCCCACAGGTTCCGGTAAAACAACGACTCTTTACTCTGCGCTTGGTGAGTTGAACGAGGAAGGTTCAAACATTATGACGGCTGAAGATCCCGTCGAATACAACATTGAAGGGATCAACCAACTCCAAGTGAAGCCGGATATCGGTCTTTCATTTGCATCGGCGCTCAGATCGTTCTTGCGTCAAGACCCTGACATCGTCATGGTTGGTGAGATTCGCGATAAAGAAACTGCTGAGATTGCTGTTCAGGCTGCGCTGACAGGTCACTTGGTTCTTTCGACCGTTCACACCAATAGTGCGCCAGAAACGCTAGCTCGACTTATGAATATGGGTGTCGAGAACTTCAACTTGGTATCAGCGCTCTCTTGCATCACGGCCCAACGACTTGTTCGGAGAATTTGTTTACGATGCCGGGTTGTCGACGAATCCATTACTCCAGATGTCATGATTAAACTTGGTATCCCGCCCGCGTATGCCGCAAAAGTCAAAGCCTATAAGGGCAATGGATGTCCTGTGTGCCTGCGAACTGGAATGCTTGGAAGGCAGGCGGTTCATGAGATCCTACGACTCAATGACCCACTGCGGGAAGCGATTTTACACGGGGCATCAGCTATCGAACTTAAAAAAATTGCGATGCTGAACGGTATGCGGACCCTTCGCCAGTCGGCTCTCAACAAAATGGTTCAGGGGGTCACATCAGCGCAAGAGGTGATTAAGGTCACAACCGCAGATGACCTGGGAGACGTTCGAACAAATTCCGGATCTCAGCAAGGGCCGCAGAGTCCTAGCGGTCACCAGGCGGCATGACTGCTTTTACAAGGTGAGGTGAAGATTTATGTTGAATTACACGTTGCCACAACTCCTGAAAACGTTGGTTGCTCAAAACGCGAGTGACCTACATATCTCTGTCGATACTCCGCCGCGGCTTAGAGTACATGGACATCTTGTACCTCTTGATCTTCCTCCTCTCGCGCCAGAGGATTCGAAACACTTGTGTTACAGTGTTTTAACAGAAGAGCAAAAGAAGGGTTTTGAAACACACAAGGAACTTGACCTCGCGTTCTCCGTTAAAGGGGTCGCTCGCTTTCGTGCTAATATTTTTACCCAGAAGGGAAATATCAGTGGGGCGTTTCGTCTCATCCCATTTCAGATCAAGGCCCTGACCGATCTGGGGTTTCCTGCGACTTTGTACGACCTTTGCGAGCTCCCGCGTGGGCTTGTTTTAGTCACAGGGCCAACGGGTTCAGGCAAGAGTACGACGCTCGCTGCCATGATTGATTACATCAATGAAAAGCGTCGGGATCACATTGTCACAATCGAAGATCCAATAGAATTTGTGCACACGCATAAAAACTGTTCGATTGACCAGCGAGAACTCGGAAGTGACACAGTCTCATTTGCGAGGGCGCTAAAAAGCGTGCTTCGGCAAGATCCGGATGTAGTACTCATCGGAGAGATGAGAGATCTTGAAACGATAAGTCTCGCTATAACGACGGCGGAAACCGGCCACTTGGTCTTCGGTACTCTACATACCAATTCTTGCGTTTCAAGTATCACGCGTCTTGTTGACGTATTCCCGTCACATCAACAACCACAAGTTAGAACCCAGCTTTCATTTACGCTTATGGGAGTGCTGTCCCAACTTCTCAATCCGAAGATAGGGGGCGGACGCGTCTGTTCCTATGAGCTTATGGCGCCAAACACGGCGATACGAGCTGCGATTCGTGATGACAAACTGCATCTTATTTATTCAATGATGCAAACCGGCCAGGATGTCAGCGGTATGATCACGATGAATCAGTCTTTAGCGAGGCTTGTCGAAAAAGGTGTTATTGATCGCGAAATGGCGGAATCAAAAAGTCCCGATGTTGATGAACTTCATAATATTCTTGAAAAGCGGTCCATGAGCGCGATGGCTCAGCAAAATAAGATTATGGGCCGGGCGGCTGGATTTGGAAATGGAGCCCCTGGACCAGGGAAAGGCGGGAAACGTTAACATAGGAAGATTCTTCGATGCCGATGTTCTATTATAAAGCTAAAGACGCCCGCGGACATGTCCGTACTGGGACCTTAGAAGGATCTTCAAAATCCCTTGTTAAGTCTCATCTTCAAAGACGTAAATTGCGGCCCATTTTGATTAAAGAGACTGCATTTAGCTTGACGGGTGCCGAAGACGATAAAGATGATGGGTTTTTTTATCGCGACGAAAAAGGCAAACTCCAGATCAGCCTCTTTGGACCTAAAAACGCCACAACAAAAGACCTCATTGTCTTCACCAAGCAGTTTGCGACAATGTTAAAAAGTGGAGTTCCACTTGTCCAGGCGCTTGATGTGTTAGCGAAACAGCAGCGTGTCAGAAATTTTGGAAAAATTATCTCTCGTGTCAGACAAGCCGTTGAAAACGGCGCCTCGCTTAGTGAGACCATGGAGGCGTTTCCAAAGATGTTTGATCGTCTCTATACCGCGATGGTTCACTCGGGAGAAATTGGCGGCAACTTGGATGATATTCTTCTTGAGCTTGTAAGTTATATTGAGAAGGCGGATAAGATAAAAAGGCAAGTCAAGTCAGCTATGACTTACCCAGTATTTATTATTTTAGTCGCGGTCGGTGTGGTAGCAGTTCTTTTAACATGGGTCGTGCCTATTTTGGCGAAGACTTTTGAAGAGGGCGGGAAACCGCTTCCTGGACCTACTCAGGTAGTCATTAACATTTCGAACTTTCTGCGGGACCAGTATCTCTATCTCGCCGCTGCGATCGTCGTTTCAGCGGTCCTTTTTTCTTTGTGGAAGTCGACCCCTTGGGGGAGACGTCAGTTTGATGCAATCCTTTTAAAGTTGCCTGGTCTTGGTGACCTTATTCGAAAGGTCGCTGTAGGTCGTTTTTGCTCCACCATGTCTAGTATGCTTCGTGGCGGCGTTAACCTTTTAGAGTGTCTTGAAATTTGCGCTAAGACATCGGGAAATAAAATCATTGAAGAATTCATTAGAAAAGTGAAATCCAGTGTTGAGCAAGGTATGAATCTCTCGGAACCTTTGGGCGACGGAACCCTTTTTCCTCCTATGGTGATTTCAATGGTCTCCGTTGGAGAATCAACGGGGTCTCTTGATGAAATGCTTCAAAAAGTTAGTGAGTTCTATGAAGATGAAGTCGATCTTGCCGTTAAGACTTTGATATCAATGTTGGAGCCTATGATGATCCTCGTCGTAGGCGGGGTTGTCGGAGCCATTGTCATCGCAATGTACCTCCCGATCTTCGACTTGGGCGACGTTGTAGGTTAAGCAAGCAAGGTATGAAAAATCTCTTCGGAGCCGATATCTCACTGAGCAAATGCGCCTTTATTAGGGTCCAATTAGCCTGAAACCTTTCTAGCGCTCAGACTTAGTCTTTGACGTCA
>CAILAO010000976.1 GCA_903832105.1 uncultured Pseudomonadota bacterium
ATTACACCGACAAACCATCCCTTTGCTCTTCTTTCTTCACTTCCCTTCGAAAGTATTATTCCCGCAACCGCACTTACCGTGATCACAATTCCAACGACTTCTATCCACGTCATCTTTTCTTGTAAAAACACAAACGCCATTAAAGCGGTCATCGGCGGAGATAAAGTTTGAAGTGCGGAAGTCGCTTGAGCGCCCATTTTCTTTAAAGCTGCATAAAGAGCTGTATCACCAAGTGCGAGCCCCAAAAGTCCGGAAAGTGCCAGTTCAAACCAGACCCTTGTCTCACTTGGAAGAGTTGGGCGCGTTATTGTCAACACAAGAAACAAACAGGCCACGGCGAGCATCGTCCGGATGATATTCATCGCATAAGACGACACGTTGGTTCCATAAAAACGAAGCATACTGATCGATACGGCCCAAATGAGGGCCGCGCCGAGTGATGCAAGTTCTCCAATCAGATGTTGGGTATAAAGGAACACTTATTTTGAAATGAATTCGATACCCTTCTTGACCGCCTCAATATTTTTGTCAATCAAGTTTTTCTTCTTCAGATATTTTTCGATCGTCTTAAAGAGTTTTTCTGGCGCAATCACTTTGGTGTAACCCAGATAAACTCCGAGAGCAACCATGTTTGCAGCCGCTGTGAGACCTACAGACGTCGCAATTTCTGTCACTGGAACATAGATCGCTTTAACATCCGTTCTTTTGACTTTCCGATCAATTAGCGAAGAGTTCACAATTACAACGGAGTCTTTCTCAATCACTGGTTCAAATTCATCAAGCGAAGGCCCATTCATTGCGATAAGAACATTAGGATTCGTGACAAGAGGCGATCCAACTTTTCGACCCGACAAGATCACGTGACAGTTAGCTGTTCCGCCCCTCATCTCTGGCCCGTAAGATGGGAGCCAGGTTACTTCCAGTCCTTCTTCCATGGCGAGGACTCCAAGTGTCACACCAGCCACTAGAACTCCCTGACCGCCAAATCCGGCGATTCTAACACGCTGCTCGGAGAAATTTTTTACAAAATCTTTATCAGCTTGGCCTTTGGTACTTACATCGGCCAGGTTAAGGGCATCAAAATATTCTTCAACTGTTGAGAGTTGGGGTTTATCGGACCTCCTCGCAGGCCTTGTTTCCGTTTCGTCCTTAAAATTCTTGATTGGGTAGTAAGGGATCATATTTTCCTCTACCCACTTCAAACATTCAAGAGGCTTCATTCGGTTCGACGTCGGACAAGGTGCAAGAATCTCGACGAACGAAAATCCCTTCCCATCATGTTGGGATTTTAGGGCCTTGTAGATGGCTTTCTTGGCTTTATTGATATTTTTGAAATCAGTCACAGCAACACGCTCAACAAAAACAGGTCCTTCGAGTTGCGAAATCAATTCCGCCATCCTGATTGGCTTTCCCTCGTTCTCTACACTTCGGCCATACGGCGTCGTCGCCGTCTTCTGTCCGATTAAGGTCGTCGGAGCCATTTGGCCACCTGTCATACCGTAAATCGCGTTGTTGACGAAAATAATGGTCATGCTTTCACCGCGATTAGCAGCTTGGATAACTTCGTTTCCACCAATCGCCGCCAAGTCGCCATCACCTTGATAGCTTATGAGAATGCTTCCAGGATTGGATCTTGAGGCACCGGTCGCAACGGCGGGAGCCCTGCCGTGTGCTGCTTGGATATTGCCACAATCAAAGTAATAATAGGCAAAAACCGAACAACCCACCGGTGAAATTAAAATAGTTTTGTCTGCAATACCGAGCTTATCCATCGCCTCAGCAACAAGTTTATGGACACGACCATGTCCACACCCGGGGCAATAATGTGTATTGAGTTTATCCTTGCCAACCTTTCGCTCAAACCTATCGTAAAATGACGCTGGTTTTTTTAATACTTCTGGCATATGTCCCCCGATATCTTTACTTAGCTTAAGAGTTCATTTTCTTGTAAACGTCCCGCACCTTCGTTACCAATTCATCGACTGAAGGAACCATTCCTCCCATGCGACCGTAATACTCTACGGGCCTCTTCCCGTTCAGAGTCAACCTGATATCCTCAGCCATCTGACCACTCGATAATTCGATCGACATAAACGCCTGCACTTTTTCCGCTAGCGTTCTAATTTCCTTCTTCGGAAACGGAAAAAGAGTCACTGGACGAAAGAGCCCTACCTTACATCCCTCAGATCTTAAAATTTCAACTGTGGTATGTGATAGCCTTGATGAAATGCCATAAGCAACTAGCACAAGTTTAGCATCACTCGTTTGAAATTCTTCACACCTTACTTCACTTTTTTCGATCTCTTCATATTTCTTTACGAGATCAAGATTAACTTTCTCAAGACCTTCGCAACTCATGATAATCGACGTCACAAGATTATGTTTGCTATCTTTATCAGCATAAATAGCCCAAGGTTTTCGTTCGGATTTCTTAACTTTGTCGGGGAACGTTACAGGTTCCATCATCTGACCGACATAGGCATCCGCGAGCACATACACTGGTGTCAGCCACTTATCGGCCAAATCAAAGGCAAGAACCGTTAAGTCACACATCTCTTGCGCTGAATTGGGTGCGAGCACGATGGTTTTGTAGTTTCCATGTCCCCCGCCCTTCACGACTTGGTTATAATCACCTTGCTCAGGCCAAATATTCCCGAGTCCTGGACCTGCACGCATCACATCAATGATGACACATGGAAGATTCGCCCCGGCAATATAACTTACACCTTCCTGTTTCAAACTAATACCGGGACCCGACGATGCCGTCATGACCCGCCTTCCGCAAGAAGCCGCTCCATACACCATGTTGATGGCCGCGACTTCGCTCTCTGCTTGAAGAAATGTTCCACCGACTTTAGGCATATAAAGTGCGGCCGCATGGGCGATCTCGCTCGCTGGGGTAATCGGATAGCCGAAATAATGGGTACACCCGGCTAGAATAGCACCCTTAACAACAGCCTCATTACCTTTGATAAATTCTCTTCGCTCCTTCGTTGTCATAATAAAGGGTCCTCCGCTATTTCTTGTAAACTGTGATGGCGCCTGGTTCCGGGCATGCGTAAAAACAAGCCGTGCAACCTGAACAGCCCTGGCCCTTGTATTGGGCGTGTAGATATCCGAGCTTATTAAACTTCTTGCTGATTTCAATCACACCTTTAGGACATTCCACGGTACAGTACTCACAACCCTTGCACTGATCAGGATCAATCTCAATGCGTGGTAACATTTGATCAGGTTGCCCTGTAGGTCCTGTCTGCGATGAATTCGTCGTCGTGTTCATAAAGCATCCCCTCCCCGTTCCAGCTTCTCAATTAACTACAAAGAAGACTTAAAAGAATTGAATTGTACTTCGTTTCATGCGAGTCAGCGCGTGAAGTCACGATAATGGGCGCTGCCGCACCGACGATCAAAAGTGCGTTTTTACTCTTAGTCAAAAACACTAACGCCTTGTAAAGATAATTCGAAGACTCAATGGCATCACACAAGATAATGTCCGCTTTTCCCGCTACAGGACCGCCAACTTTTTTAATCTTCGCAGCTTCTTCGCTGACGGCATTATCAAGACCGAAAGGTCCATCAACAATGCAACCGGGAATCTGACCACGATCACTCATTTTAGCGAGACAGGCTGCATCAATCGTCGCTGGCATCGCGGCGGCATTGACTTTTTCCACGGCGCAACAGCAAGCGACTAGAGGTTTCTCAATTCCGAGACTCTGCGCAACTTTAACGGCATTTTGAATGATTTTAACTTTTTGTTCCAAGTCGGGAGCAACCATAACGGCAGGATCTGTAATGAACAGAAGCTTCGGATAAGTTTCAAGTTCGAATACGGCCACCGATGAAACCACATTACCTGTGTTGAGTCCCGTCTCTTTATCCAGTACTGATTTCATGAATTTCGAGGTGTCGATCATCCCTTTCATGATAGCGGAGGCTCGACCATCGCGTACAAGTTTGTTGCAAAGTTTGGCAGCTTTAATAGCGTCCGGCTCGTCAATAATCTCAAATCCATGGAGATCAATGTTCAGTTTTTTTGCGACATCTTCGATCGCCCTTTTTGACCCCGTCAAAATAACATCGGCAATGCCCTCATCTCTAACTTGTTTGACAGCCGCGAGAACTTCTTCGTCTTCAGCCATAACAACGGCAAGTCTTTTTTTGCCGACCGTTTTGATGTATTTCTGCATGTCGCTAAAAGTTTTAATAAGCACAGTTCGCCCCTCTACTCGTAAATGTTTATATATACGGCTTTGCAGTGTCTTCTCCGCAAAGTACCCTAATAGCGCCGCTTCTCAGCGACTCCATTTCACCTTCCCCTGGAAAAACCAATACTTTCGCAATAAATGAAACTCGTTTTTCAATCATGCTGACCAATTTTGGGTCGTATGCCAATCCACCGGTAAGTAAAATCGCATCAACATGTCCCTCTACGACGGTTGCCAGCAGTCCAATCTCTTTTGCGATTTGGTAAGCCATCGAGGCGTAAACGTCTGCTGCCTTCTTGTCGCCCTTTTCGATACGTTCCTGAACTTTCCTGCCCTCGTTGGTACCGAGATATGCGACAAGTCCACCTTTGCCCTTGATCTGGTCCTTGATTTCCTTTTCGGTATACTTACCTGAGAAACAGAGTTTGACAAGTTGGCCGATAGGCACACCACCGCTGCGCTCGGGGGAAAACGGTCCATCGCCATCCAAGGCGTTGTTAACATCGACCACGCGTCCTTTTTTGTGCATGCCGATTGAAATGCCGCCGCCCATGTGCGCCACAATTAAGTTTAGATCCTCGTAGTGCTGCCCGAGATCTTTGGCAGCCTTTCTTGCTACAGCCTTTTGATTAAGCGCATGGAAAATACTAATCCTCGGGATCAAGGGATTCCCTGAAAAACGCGCAATATCATCCATTTCATCCACAACCACTGGATCGACGATGTAACTTTTACATCCCGCATCCTTCGCAATTTCCCAGGCGATGAGGCCCCCCAGATTACTTGCATGTTCCCCATAACAAGCATCTTTCAGTTCACCCAACATCTTTTCATTAACTTCATAGACGCCGCCGGAGATGGGCCTTAAAAGACCGCCTCGTCCGACTACGGCATCGAGTTTTTCTAGAGGGAACTCATGCTCCCTCAAAATTTCTAAAATAATCGCCTTTCGAAACTCGTACTGATGAGCAATTTTGGGGTATGGCGCAAGGTCTTCACTCGGGTGGGAAATGCTCTTTGAGAAGACTTCTTTTTCACCCTTTGCGCCTTGATAAAGCGCGATCTTTGTCGATGTGGACCCGGGATTGATCACTAAAACATTAAACGCTTTGACCATAGAAACCCCAACCTCTTAGGCAGAATTTTCTTATTGCCATACAGCAAGTTCCTGCTGAGCCAACACCTGATCACCGGGTTTAACATGCACCCTGTCAATAATACCGTCGCGTGACGCCCGAATTTCAAATTCCATCTTCATGGATTCGAGAACAAAGAGCGATTCATCATGCGCGGCCTTTTGCCCAGGGAACGCCTTGACACAAATCACTTTCCCTGGGACGGGTGCTTTAATTCCATGACCCTGCGATAACTGAAAGGAACGAGTTTCCCCTTTTGTTCCAACGATTTTGTCAACTCTAAATGTCTGATTCTCACTGTTTTTGACAATTCCCGATCGACCTCTCTGAGGAAGCTTCGAGCACAAATCTTCCGTCGTAAGCTTCTCACTAGAGTTCCGTTGATAATGGGTTCCTTCCAAAAGGACATGAAATTCCTGTATTCCGCAAAAATCATCCCTAGCGTACCAAAAAGGCGAAATTTTTCCAGGGGAGATTTTATAAAGTCCTTGCCCTAAGCAAACACTCCTGTTCGAAGCCTCTCTTTTAATATTCTCTTCAAATACTGTATGAATTTGCAATTCACCTGAATATGGCGAACACAGCGAATAGTCATCACCAGAAAAAATGAGTCTCGTGACGGCGTCAATGCTGCTCGGATTTTGTGCTGTATAAAAACCTGGCTTCGCCGCATTTTGAAATGCACTTACCTTTTTGCCAAATTTCGTTTCTAGGAGTTCCAATACTTTAGCGGCATCCCCTTGCGATTCGCCCCTTTTGGACGATATCCAAGTGAGTAAGTCACTCTTCCAATCCTGAATAAAACGGGTTGTGACGTGACCTCGTTTAAATTGCGGATGGTTAATCACAGCCTGAAGAAAGCTGATATTGCATGGAGGTCCCGCAAAAAAAGTCCGCCTCAGAGCGTCGTCAAGGATACTCAGGGCTTGCTCCCTAGTCTCGCCCGTGGCAACTATTTTTGCCACCATAGGATCGAAACGATCGGAAATCTCGCCCAACGTTTCAAGGCCAATATCCCAGCGAATACCGCGCCCTTCTGCAGGTATAAAAGCCTTAACGATCCCAGGGCTTGGCATAAAATTTTGCTCAGCATCTTCTGCATAAAGTCTAAGTTCAATGCTATGGCGGGCTGGACATCCAAAATCTTTCAGAAGATGTCCATCACAATAGTTCTGCGGCAATCGTTCACCGCGAGCCATACGAACCTGCCATTCAACAAGGTCAAGACCCCAAACCTCCTCAGTGACAGGATGTTCAACCTGTAGCCTCGTATTCATCTCAAGAAAATAAAAGGCTTGCGGCGAAAAGTCCTCCGAGCATTCGACAAGAAATTCAACGGTTCCTGCCGAATAATAGCCTACCTTACGGGCTAATTTAAGGGCAGCCTCATGCATGGACTTCCGAAAAGATTCCGGAAGATGACTTGCTGGAGCCTCCTCTACGATCTTCTGGTAACGCCTTTGTACGGAACAGTCACGATCTCCGACCGTAATCACTTGCCCGTGCTGATCTCCTAAGATCTGAATCTCTACATGTCTTGCGCAAGAAAGATAGCGCTCCGCAATCAACGTGCCGTCACCAAAGGCATTCTTCGCTTCAGAACTGGCACGTTCCATGATCCCCCGCAACTCACCCTCGTTTTGAACAAGACGGAGTCCCTTGCCACCTCCACCCTGAGATGCTTTTAGTAAAAGGGGATACTTGAACTTACTGATGGGTGAAGATAATAACTCACCACCAAGTTCACCTTGACCATAGGCATGGTCAACTCCCTGAGACCCATAGAGCGGGTACCCCTCAAGGATGGGAATCCCTTCTGCCCGCGCTAGATTTCTTGCAGACTCCTTGCTTGCCATAGCCTCGATTGAATCGGGCGAAGGCCCGATCCAACACAGCCCCCGATCAATGCAAAGTGCCGCAAAAGCGGCATCTTCAGACAAAAAGCCAAACCCCGGATGAATGGCATCACAGTGATGTTTCAGGGCAAGATTTACCATTTTTTCGCGATCTAAATAGAGCTGCGGAG
>CAILAO010000977.1 GCA_903832105.1 uncultured Pseudomonadota bacterium
ACTGCACGTCGAGACCAGATCTCACGAACAAGTAAGTCACAACAAAGGAGGATCCCATGAGTCTTGTTACAAAAAATGCCCCCGCGTTTACAGCCGACGCTGTTCTTGGACAACAATTCAAACAAATTTCCCTTGAGCAATATAAAGGTCGCTGGGTTGTTTTGTTTTTCTACCCTCTCGATTTTACTTTTGTCTGCCCGACTGAGATTACTGCGTTCTCTGACCACCTCGATCAATTCGAAAAACTAAACGCGACAGTCCTAGGCGTTTCAGTTGATAGCAAATTCAGCCATCTTGCATGGATTAACACATCGAGAGTTCAAGGTGGTCTGGGTGAAATCAGATTCCCGCTCCTCTCTGACCTCAAAAAAGAGATCAGCCAATCTTACGGAGTCCTTTTGGACGCAGGTGTTGCGCTCCGAGGTTTGTTTATTATTGATCCCGAAGGAAAAGTCGCATACGAAGTTGTTCACGACCTAAATGTGGGACGTAGCGTTGACGAAACGATCCGAGTACTCGAAGCAATCCAAACAGCTCGTGAAACTGGAGAGACCTGTCCTGCCAATTGGAAGCCAGGTCAAAAAACCTTAAAAGCGTCCTCTGAAGACATTAAGAAATGGATGTCACAGAAACATTAATCAGGACGGAAGCTGTGTCAATATCTGTGTGCCATTTTTTTTGACACACAGATTTTCCGTACTCACTGAAAGCAAGTTCGAAGTTTTGACCGCAGCTGTTATCCGCCATTCTGCTAAAATGACTGCTAAAAACACGCTAAAACGACTGGTAAACAAAGGTCTTCCATAAAACAATAATGCGTTAAAAAATTAGCAAACTGGCAATAGACCCCATTACACAAGCGACTCAGCCAAATTTTCTTCTTGACGTTTTCCTCAAACGAAGTCACCATCTAATCTTGAGCTAACCCAGAATTTTTTTATAAAGGAAGATCAGATGAACAAGTATGAGTTAATCGAAACGATGGCACATCAAACCAAGACTTCAAAAACAGATACAGAGCGCTGGCTTAACGCTTTTATCGACACTGTTACCACAAACATGAAGAAAACCGATGGCGTTAAAATTGTCGGTTTCGGCACTTGGAAAACAGCAAAGAGAAAAGCACGCGTTGGCAGGAACCCACAAACCGGTCAAGAGATTAAAATCCCAGCCAGGACCGTTCCTGTTTTCAGACCAGGCACCGAACTCAAAAACTACATTTTAAGCAACAAAAAGTAGTTAGACCTTAGTTATAAAGAGCGACACGCCATCAAATTTGTTAAGTGAGTTTGTGGCGTGTTGTTTTTTGGGTTGCTTCCCTATCCAGAACGTATACGTCCTCATAGACATAGACTTAAAACTTGAGACTTCAACGTGATCTTTTCTCTGAAACCTTAGCTTTTTCGCCGAGATCTTCAGCTAATTCACGACAAAGATTAAGTCTATGCGCTAGAAGGGTTTTAGGCTAATCGAGTACACGCCTCCAGCCAAAAATGCCTCAGCCAGCAACGCGAAAACTAGCAAATACCGGCACATGGTCTGAATATCCACCGATTTCATGCTCCGTGTACTTCTGATGAGCTGCTCGCTTCTCCTTCCAACGCTTTGTTGTTCCGTCTTTGTTAAAAAGAAATTCGAAGCGACTCATCGTAGCCTGCGGGACCGTAAAACTCCTATCGACGTATGTCAGGCCTTTTTTGTCAGCCATACCATTGCCGATAATCATTTGATCAAATGAAGTCCACTTAGTTGCTGCTGTATATTCTGTTCTACGTTGGTCTTCAGGGACTTCGTAAAGAAGATTATACTTCGCCGGCACAGCACCACGCAAAAGGCTTTTATCTCCTTGAGCGCGAATCACTGTGTTGATTCCCGTCTGCCCGTCCGTATCATTATGAGAATGATCCATGTGTTCATTCTCATTGTAATTCGAATTAAAATCCCCGATCAAAACGTAATCAGCTTCTGGATCACGCTCTAATAAACAATTAATATCATCCTCCAAAACTCTTGCCGAACGCATTCGAAGTGACTCAGGACCAGCCTTTGATTTCCAATGATTCACATAGACATACAGATCATGCCCCTCAACATCAATTCTGACCTTTAGAATGGGGCGAAGTCTACTTTCGCCAGCGACCGCTGGTATAGAAAGAAGACTCCTTTCTCTGATTGGATATTTCGACAATATGGCAGAACCAATTGCATCACGTTGACTTTGCTCTAGAGAGCCGGAAAAAACGCTCTCTATGTAATTCATTCCAGAAACTTCTTCCAGAAGGCTATCAAGAGATCTTTGTGATTCAATCTCGTTTAGTCCCACCACTTCCGGACCACCTGGTTTGACTACCTCTAAAACCTGTCGAACATTACGTGCTTTAACTTCGGTAAAAGAAATTGGACCATCATCGGTGTTCAGGGGGTCACCATAATTGCTGTATTGACCAAGTTTGTTAGGCTTTATACGATAGTCCCCGTATGAGGCATTGCGGCTATCATCGAGTTGATCAAAAAAATTCTCCACATTGTAGTTTGCAACCGTGATGACAGTCCCGCTATCGTCGGCATTAGAATCGCTCAACACAGCATCTGGACTGTCCATTTGGCCGCAAGACAACACAAACGAAGACACTAACAGCAGGAGCGAATAATACGCCATCGCCATCCCTCATAGTCAGGTGTTCAGGCACCTGGTAGAAACGCCAGACCGATCTCCGGCTTATATGAGTAGGAGCAAAAATAAAAAATTCAGAACTCTGTTTAGTAGAATTAGCAAATATTTTTGCGTTTGCAAAGAAGTTTTCTTGCGACTAACGACTTTTTTTTATTGATTCCTGCTGCCTAAAAAATAGCTCTTTACTGCAACTTTTCAAGTCTCTTCTTCTCGTAATCAGTCAAGTCCTGCCTATTCCGTAGGCCCTTCAAAAAGTTCTTGATGTCTGGTTTATTAACGTGGATTGGGGCCAGCAAGATGTCTAGCGCATGCTTTTGCACATCCATGAAGTTTTTGTTACCGCCAACCTCTGAATATTTCCTCATAACTTCACTTAACGCTTCGTCCGAAAGAATTTTTCTAAAAGTCATTGCATAAAGAGCAGCTTTGTGCTCGGTCTGAAAATTTTTATCCCTTAGGATCATCGTCAATTCCTGTTCCACTTCAACTTCGGGTATAAACCGCATCGCTTCGACTGCGATTGACGCATACCTTGAGCCCCTTTGACTTGAGGCAACTGCCTTAAGAAATTGGAGTGCGCCAATATCGCCAGAATTGCCAAGGGCTTCGATCACTAAACCTAAGTCTTGATCCGCAGGTCCCTCGCGAGTCAAAGAAAGAAGAACATCTAAAAATGCCTTTTTCTGCGCCCCGTTTCTTGCATGCTTAACCATGGAACCGGCGGCCAAAATAGCTCTCGCCTTGATACCCTCCTCTGAGTGCGTCTTGTAAAGATCTATCAAAAAATCAAAATTCTTTTCACGC
>CAILAO010000978.1 GCA_903832105.1 uncultured Pseudomonadota bacterium
ACCTTCAAGTTAAATTTTACCGTGTGCTGACCGGAGGGGAAGCAGTACCGGTTGAAATTCCGATTTTCTCCAGTATCACGCTTGATCAAGGAATCTTTCATTTGGATTTTAACGGCTTAACCGACGCTAAGTATCATCAAATATTTTCCATGTCGGAGCCTACGTTTATCGAAGTGACGGACACTATTAATAACATCACCTACCCGCGTCAGAAATTCAGCATCGTCCCATTCGCGTTAAAAGTGCCGGTTGATGATCAAACCATTGGATATAATCCAGATGGAAAGCTCACATTAAAAAACTCCGCTGAAGCCGGGACTGTCATTGTTGAGGCCATTAACTCTTCAAGCGGGGCTACTTTAACCACAGGGTCACTTCCTAATCTTTCCGGTGATGTGTCGGGAACTGTCACAAGTGCTTCAGTTAACAAAATAAGGGGTCGTACCATCTCCGATCAGACGCCTAACAATGGCGAATTTCTTAGTTGGGACGCTCCTTCCTCGTCATGGAAGCCCATAGCAGTCGAAAGCAACTCAGGTGGAACTGTGACAAGCGTGGGATCTGGGATGGGTCTTACCGGTGGACCGATCACGGGTACTGGAACGTTATCTCTTGCGACATCCGGCGTTACAGCTGGCACATACACCAAAGTCACGGTGGATACCTATGGCCGCGCTACGTCTGGAACTTCGATCGTGGCAGGTGATCTGCCGGGTAGTATAGATGCAGCTAAGATCGGTGGCGGCGCTGTCAGTAATACGGAATTTGGATATCTTGACGGCGTAACATCAGCCATTCAAACCCAACTCAATGGACAAGTCGTCGGGCCAACTTCGGCTACTGATAATGCCATTGCTAGGTTTGATGGAACCACTGGAAAAATTGTACAAAATTCAGGTGTGGTGATAGACGATTCGGGGAATGTAGGCATTGGACAATCACCAACAGCCAAACTAGAAGTTTCTGGAAACATCAAAGTGGGTGATAGTGCCGTGGCATGCAATGCCTCAACGGAAGGGCAGCAAAGATATAACTCTTCCACAAAAAAAATGGAGTTTTGTAACGCATCATCCTGGACCTCGATGGATGGCAGCGCAGGCGCGGTACCGCCTGGAGCAATCGCATTTTTCAACCGAACGATTGCAGAAGGCTGTCCTAGCGGGTGGACAAAGAAGACAAGTCTACAAGGACGATACATAGTTGGTATGATCGATTCAGGCACGCCTGGAACTACAGTTGGTTCGGCATTTACTTCTAGTTCAGAGGATCGGGCGGTGGGCCAACATTCTCATTCGGCGTCGCAGGCGGAGCATTCCCATAACTATGTGAGCCCGACTGCGGGCTCTTTCAATCCGGTGCTGGGTTCAGGTTCTTGGATTTTTGCTGCAAGCGGCACAGGCATTCAGACGGGGACTAGCATGCCAATCATCACCGTTCAAAACGAAGGTTTAGTTGCTGGTACCAACGCACCCTATGTCCAATATCTAGCTTGCGAGAAACAATGACGACGACACCGCCGGCACGAGGGGACTGGCACCGAGAAAAAAATAGTAACGTAGTAATGGTTACCGAAGATAGGGGAATGCAGTCGTGGTCTGTGCCCCTCTCTCTTGCTGTTTCGTTAAAACCCATGTAGGCAAGACATTAACCGACCGCACTCCGGTTAGAATCAGTTGCTTCGTGCTCCAAAATTCAGGTTCGGTCAAACTTAGAGAACACAGTTCTCTTTCACAAGCGAAGCATTCTGGTCATCCAGTTCTCCCAAGATATTCCTGTTCCTGTCGATGAGGAGAAGCACCGGTACATAATTAAGTTCATAGTCGAAAGCTTCTTTGGCAACCTCCATATAATCTGTTTCAGGAGGCTGATAAGAGTGTTTCGCAACGAAAGAAGTGGCCCCGATCCAATTGATCCAATCGCTTAGGCCGCCTTTTGGCGTGAGGATGACATAGTTGCATTTGCCGTGCTCAACCAATTTTTGAAACTCTACATCGGCGTTCACTGACTTGGCCATTGTTTGGCATCCACCGCACAAATAGCGCGAAAAATCAATCAGTAGGTATTCGCGTGTGAAGTAGGCCGACAGTGTTTTGGTGACACCGTCAGTTGAAGTCAAGGCAAAGTCCATCCTGGGATCGATGGGATCAAGCTGCGTGCCAGCAAAAAGAGAAGAAGTTGATACCAAACCAAGGGCCGCCGCGAAAGCTAGTGTCATGACCTTTGTCATCAAGGTTTTCATAGATGTTTCCTTTCTGTTCGAAGGTTTTGTGTCTACGGTATTTTTCTTGTTTAAGAGTCCTAGCAGTTATTGTAGAAAAATTGATGGCGCGCGGCAACAAAAAAAGCCGGACTCACGTAATGAGTCCGGCTTTTGTCGGAATATCCGACTAAATTCGTCTTGAAGCCCGTGGAGCCAGTTGGATCTCATCAAAATGGGCACATTTCAACACTGCCAAAAGTTGCCAGCGTGCTTTTGTCTCTCACACGTGACAAGCGGACAAAAAAATTTCTTCTATCGGTCGCCACATTTCTTTTTTCCTCCTCCGGAGGAACCTGGCCAGAGACGTCAGGTGGCGATCCCAAGTTTTGACAAAACAAGATTTGTCACCACAAAAGCTACGAAACAAAAAACAAGTAAGCCTAGAGCTTTCCAAAGAGCAATAAATTCGAACATTTTTTCCATGTTCTATCCTTAGCTTGGTTGAGTACATGCCCGTTCCAACACGTCCAATTTCAACACGCTTAATTCCACTTATCCACTTTGAAACAAAGCGTTTTTAGAGCTTGATAATGCCCTTCTCGAAGCATCGCGAACAAATGATAAAGATCCGGAACATCGTGATTTTCTCCATCGGCAAATCGTCCGGAATCATAAGGAACTATAAAGCCATCGCCTGACGAAAAAATGGAGCATTTCTTGAGCTTTGAAATTCTTGTCGCATACTGGGTATAAAAATTGGATACAAATGAATTCATGTATGGAGAAATGGCGTTAATGGTTTTCCCGGAAGAAAATTCGACCGCGTAATTCACCGAAGTTCCTTCAAGAAGTTCTGCCAAACCTGGGATCAACATTTCAAATCTGTCGATTCCGTGTCCTATGCTGGAGAGAGAAATAAATTTTTCAATTCTGTTGTCGAAATTTCCAAGCATCAAGGTGTACATACCCGTAAAACCGCCGGTGGAAAAACCCACCATGTCAAACTTGGTGCCTTCGGGATAACTCGCGAATATTTTAGAAAGCTCCGCGCTCATCTCTCCGTACACCTCATCCAAAGTGCCGCGATACGTATATGGGACAAAGTGAATGCGTTCTTTGGGAAAACCGTCCGCGACAAATCGATTGATCATCGTTTCATGATTCATCAGACCGGGAATGTTCCAACCCCAACCAGGCGCCAACAATATCGGATTTATTGTGTTGGCCGCCGGAACGGAAGGTGTCACAGGGTCGATCGTGGATGCCGTGCTTTCCGTTGAATTAGTTGAATTAGTCGCATTGGTAGGGTTGGTTGCATTGGACGAAGACGTGGTTGTCGGCGAGTCATTTGAACTGGCCGGAGTCGCAACCGGTTTAGCCGTAATCCGCGGATTTGAGGTTGATTCCTTCTGGGAGCACCCCGTAATGGTGGATGATAAAAAAACCATCCAAACCGCTGCCGCAACCGTTAATTTTATATTATTAAGCGATCGATGCATAATTGCCCCTTTGTAAAAAGTCGTGTTATTCGCAGACATATCCCGCGAGAAAACGATCATAGTCTCTCTTGATGATGCCCATGCCGATTCCCGATGTGTTGGTTTCCGGAACGGTGTATTTGGCGCTGCGGTGAACAAAAAGCAGGTAGTTCCATGCGCCTTCCCCTTTGATGCTGATGCAATACCAGGCGTTGGGATTGCACAATCTGCCAAAAGTTCCTACGGGAGTGGGCATGCCCATAATTGAACCACTTTCAAGGGATACTGTGACCAGCGTTAGCACGGGCTTATCGGTTGGGCCGTCCTCAAGATCAGCCGCGCCCTGACCTGAAACCTTTATTGGAAATTTTTTGGGATGTTTCTTTTGCTCATCTGTGAACGGCAAATCTTCGCCTTGCCATTGATCAATGCAGCTGTTAAGCGCAAGATCATCTTCGGTAGCGGTGGTTAGCACCGCATTGGAGTCGTTTGATACCGCATTGGAGTCGTTTGGTGTGGATGCCGCTGTTTGTGCTTTTGCCGTAGTGTCGCCTTGGTTAGCTTGAGACGTGTCCCTATTTTTGGAAGATTTTCCAGAAAAATCAGCATCTGAACAACTACTTAGACCAACGATAACCAGAAGTGTCGATGTCGCCAAAAACGGTTGATTGAGAAAAATTTTCATTTAATCTCTCCTCTACAAGATGTTTAAGAAACTAAAAAAATTCACTCCCTTACCGTTGTTTTCGTTATCGGCATTTTGTGGGCGAAACTTTAGGATTTATTTAAAAAATAAAATTAACGCTCATACAACAGCGTGTTGCACGAGCGCTTATAAGGTCATTTTCACAATCTCTGCTCAAAAAAAATCAAAACAAGGGTGTTTTTCAACGACCCGTCTTCAACCACTCACTGAAAGCAAGAATCTCGCCTGAAAGATCGGGAGATTTTTTTGTTTTAAACCCGTCGATTGTCGCGGTCAACACAACACATTGAAAACAAATGATTTTTTGTAACGATTCAGGTATAAATCGACATTTTTAACGGTGGAGTACCATGGAGATATTGTGTCGAAAGCGTTGCACAAGTTATTGGCGCGCACAAACCTCTCGCTACGCAAATATTCCACAACCATCTGAAAATACAGAATATTATTCTGAATGAAGATTGCACAGCCTTTCGAAAAGGCATTTTTAAACACAGGAAATTTCAATAACCAATTGAAATAAAAGATATTATAACAATAACAAACGTGTGCATTCTATGCAGCGTTAGATGAACTTGGCAACTTCGATAAAGCGTCGTGCAACATGCGGTGCCAGTTCTTTTCGGCGCGGAGTTCTGCCAATACACCAAGAATGCCCCAGGCAATGCGAAAAGTGACCACGGCGTCTTTGGGTGGGGACAACGTTGACGTGGTGGAACTTCCTGAAAGGTGAAGATTTCGAACAAGCTCCGCAAACCCTTCATCAAGGCGGAAGGGTCTATCTTCTATCAAGGGACTAAACATTTTCCGAAACACTTGAAATTGGGCCGAAAAATCAAATTTAGAAGGATTTTTTGGATAACCCAAACGCGTCCAGTGTTCTGTAAAACTTTTCAAATCGTTTTTGACAACAGCCAGAGGGAATTGCGTAAAGTCTTTCAAAAATTCCGGAGTCCATTTTTTTACACAGCCAAAATCAATAAAGGCGATTCTCCCGTCATCTAAAAAGAGATAATTGCCTGCATGAGGATCGCCGTTGAAAAGCCCGCACCGAAACATCGCCTTTACGATCATTCGCACGATAATTTCTGCCGCGGTGTTTTTCTCTGTCTGTGTTGCAGTTTCTTTGAATTCCTTGAAACGTCGACCTTCGATATGCTCCATAACAAGCACTTTTTTGGTGCAAAGCGGCCGAATGACTCGTGGAATTACGACGTAAGGATCGTTTTTAAAGTTCTCGAAAAATGCCTCTTGATTGGTCGCCTCAACTTCATAATCAACTTCGTTGGCCAATAAATCGCGTAGTTCATCCACAATGTCCTTGGCGTTTGCTGATGGTAGAATCATTTTGATAAAGGGACGCAGTATCTCCATTTGGGCTAAATCTTGTTTGACTGCCGAGCCTATTTTGGGATGCTGCACCTTGACGGCAACATCTGTAATGCCGTTCACACTTTCGGCAAGCTTTGCCAAATGAACTTGGCCGATGCTGCCAACCGCAAAAGGTTCTTCGTTCCATTCAGCAAAAATTTTGTCAGGAGGCAAACCAAACTCTTCTGAAACAATGCTACGTCCCTCAGCCGGCGAGGTCTTGATTGCGCTGTCTTGGAGCAATTTCAGCGGGTAGCGTAACGCTTCAGGGAAACTTGTGTCGCAGCTTAAAAACTGCCCCACTTTCATGACGATCCCCTTCAT
>CAILAO010000979.1 GCA_903832105.1 uncultured Pseudomonadota bacterium
GAAAAATCTACCTATTTCTTACCGTCCCCTTCGGCCCCCTTCTTCTCGGCACCCTTTTGAGACGCATTTTCTTCCTCCGGTTTCTTCTTAGCAGCACCGGCATCTTTGGGTTTCGGTTCTTCGACTTTCTGTTGCGCTTTTGCCTTTTCCATCGTTTCCGAGAACTTAAATCCTTTTTCGTCGACGACAGAACCACCCTCACTCTTTACTTTTGCCAAGCGCTGTATAAGTTCCTTAGCTTTCGCAAAATCGTTATTAGACTGGAATTCGTGCACAGCACAATTGTAAATGGCCGGCTTATAGTTAGGCTCAGAATCTAAAATCTTCTTGCAAAGAGCTGCCGTCGCAGAAGGGTTGCCAAGAAGCCGTTCTACGACAAGCAGACCAGATATACCGAATGGATCATCTTGCAAACCGTCAAGGGCGGACTTCGCCGTTTTGGCATCCGCGTATTTTAAGGCCGTGAATCCGAGATTGAATCGAGCGGGTTTGTAACTGCCATCCGCTTTAAGGGCCTGCTTCCAAAAGTCTACCGCTTCCGGAATTCTCTGCTCCAAAAGCGCCATCACACCGTATGCGTTGTAGGCACCTGCCCTGATTTTGTCGCTTTTCACTTTAACAAGATCCTCGAGATAAAACTCAGCCAGGGAGAATTTGCTATGCTTGATTGCCCCAATGGCGAGTTCTAGTTTGACTTCATCGGAAACATCGTGCTCGACATTCTTCTTCATTTCAAGAAGCGCAAGCCTCTGAGCGATGGCCATGAGTTGATTTACGTCTTGACCCGCCAACCTTGCTGCGCTGAGAAGACCTTCGATATCCTTTTCGTCAGCTTTGTTTTTAGACTGACCTTCAAGACTGACGTAAATCTTCTCAGCTTTTGCGCGATTGACGGTATGAAGTGTGAGAGAATTATTCATGACACTATTCATAAACGTTGTTCGATTTCCCGACACTTCAACGCTGGCGGGTGATGCTTCCTTTTTTTCTTCCGCTGGAGATTCTTTAACTTCTTTTTCAGGCGCAGGCTTCTCTTTGGTTGCACACGCGAAAATGAACAGCGTGGCTAAAAATATCACAGATAGACTCATTCGCGCTTTTATCTTCATGATCCCGCCCCCGACTTCAAACTAGAAGCGATGCTTGAAGACACTTCAGCGCCAACCAGATCGGACATCGGAATATATTCGTCAAACTGGACGACCTTGCCACCATTACACCGCGCAACACCGTTGAATACCTTGGCCGAATATTCACTATAGACGCCGAATTTTGTCACTGAATTTAAGCCCTGAGCGAAGAACTTTTTGGCTTCATCATGCAAACTTTTCGCCTGAGGCGCGAGTTTTGTTTTAACGTCTTCTGTTTTCGCACCTTTGATCGCGGGAGGATTCTCAAGATCATCAGCAAAAGACTCGTAAGCAGTTCCGAGTTGATGAAGCGCCGCAACGCCCCAGTAAGAATCCTGTGTTGACAACACCTCTTTATAAGCAGCATCGACTTGCTGTAAAGCTTGAGCCTTTTTATCAATCGAAGCGCCAAGGGCCTCAACTGCTCCGCCGGCAAGTTTATAAGTCTTGAATTTTGTGGAAATGCCATCGACTTTCTTGAAAACGAGTTCACCTACGTAGCGCAACGCTTCACCGCTAACCGAACCTTTCGCACTTTTGAAGACTTGAAGGATTTGTTGGGAGGCCTGTTGAGCGGCTGCACCGCGTCCCTGCTGGGAGTCATAGATACGGTAGAGCGCGGTGATCTTGAGATTTGGCGTTAGCTTGAATTGGTTAAGATAATGCGTCGAAATAAGCTGCGACATTTCGTTAAATTGCTTGTTGCGCTCCGCTGCTTTGATCAGCCTCTCTACGATAGGTTGACCTGCCTCAGGGTGCGCTTTGACAAAGGGTAGACAAGTTCCCTTAGCCTTTTCAGAACCGATCGCGGTTTCAAGTTCGCAGGCCCTTGACCAAGCACCTATAGCTTCTTTGTCCTTGGGATACTTCTTCGCGTACATGATATAAAAACCGCTAGCCGCAGCATACTCAAGTTTTTTGTCATAGAGACGTGCGACTTTATATAGAGACTCTTGCGCTTTTTCCGAATTTGGAAACGTCTTCACGATAACCATATAAGCCACGATAGCTTGGGGAATAGCCCCTGCCTTGACATAATCGACAGAAGCGTTCCACATGATAGCATCAGCATCTTTCGCCTTCGGATTCTTTTTAAACTGCTCTTCATAGCGCTGAGCGCGCTTAAAGGAATCTTTCTCAGATGCGATGTCTTCGATTTCCGCACCCCGCTTCAACGCAAAAAGCTTCTTGCCAAGCTCGCCTTCACGATACTCGGGAACAGAGAGAAGCTTATCAGCAGCAGCAAGAAGACCTTTCTTGTCATCCTTGTACATAGGAATCAGGTTATCAGCAGCTTTCTGTCCTTCTTTTGTTTTTGGGTATTTTGTAGCAAGAAGCCAAAGATATTTCTGGGCAATTGTCTTTTGATTGCTTATGTAGTAAACCTCGGCGGTGACGACCTCGCAGTTTTTAACAGTTTTTAAATCTTTTGGGTACCACTTCGAGTAATATGCACACGCCTTAATGAAGTTTTTCGCGCGTACAGAAATTGGTTTCGCTGGCTTATCGAATTCGGGTTTCAGCTTAAGTAACGCTTTTCGCTCCGGGTCAAAATCCAAAACGTAAGAATCCAGCATGAACTTTGCTGCGTCGCGATGGATACTCTTTGACTTTCCTGTTTTTTCGTTATAGACCACGGCTTTGTCGGCACCAAGTAGGGCAATTTCCATGTAGAGTTGACCTGACTTCCGATAGTCTTTTTCAAAAAAGAGTACATCGGCCATCAGGTATTTGATTTCAGGAACCTCTTTAGCGTCAGGATAGATAGAGAGAAATAGCAGAAACCCTCTTTTCGCCTCTGCAAACATTTCGCGTTTTTCATCTTTGAGGGCTTTTTTATAGGTCAACTTCGAGTAGTAAATCATCTGATCTTTAATCATCGCCTGCGTTTCCAGAACCAGCTTCTTATCGCTTTCATTTTTCGACTGCCAGGGACTTTTAGGACCGTACAATTTGGCTAGCTTTTCAAGTTCTTTCCATACAACCGTCATTTGACTCAGCTGGTACGCGAGCGATATGATTTCTTTTTGGGTGTCCGGCGCGGTAGGACCGTAGGGATCAATCTCCTGGTAGCGCCTAAGAACTTTGATAGCCTCTCCATACTGACCTTGATAAGAAAGGGTCTGCGAGAGCTGGGTCATGAAGCGGCCAATGTACTTGCCCCCCTGATGCGCGCGAAAATATGCAATGGCCGGCTCGACTTCTTTTAATTCGGCAAACGCAAGGACCAAATCGCTCAAAGCTTGCTCTTTAAGATTGACGCCAACATTGGCCGACTTTTCTGAGGTTACAGCAACCGTCTTTTTCCACAGATCCTCGGCAGCCCTGTAATTTCCAAGGTTGTAATTACACCAACCGAGTCGATAAATCGCCCAGGGATATTTCGGAGAACGTGTAAATTTCATGGCTTGTTTTAAATTATTCATCGCATTCCGAAAATCTTGTTTGTCATAGTAAAAATCACCTAACGCGACATAGGCATCACCGACGAGCGGTGAATTTGGGTATTTTTGAATAAGCTGAGTGAACACGCGGGCAGCTAGCTGGTCTTTATGCAGAAACGTGAATGAGACAGCTTGCTTGAAGATAAATTGATCGGCTTGCTTAGCTTTCGGGAATTCTTTCACTAACACCGAGGCGTCGTCCGTAACTTGCTGCCAGAGCTGTTTTGTCTTAGAGTCGTCGAGTTTCGGTTCTCCACCTCGCTTGCCTCCTCGCTCCCAGGCAGCCCACGCATCGTCGTATCTACGGTATGCGGCAGTTGTTTCATAAGACGCAACTTCGATGTTTAAATCAAGGATTTTAATCAGGAATTCCTGGCGATCTGCGGAACCTTTAGGAAGTTTCGCAGCGATTTTTTTAAATTGCTCGATGGAAACTAC
>CAILAO010000980.1 GCA_903832105.1 uncultured Pseudomonadota bacterium
CACGATCCCCGAACAACTGCGACACGGTTAAGAAATCAACTAAAAACCAAGGTAAAAATTATAGGCACCAGCGCGCGAGGTAAAATAGAAATTTCGTACTTCTCTTCTTCAGAGCTAGAGAGAATTGTTGAGATATTTTCAAAAGATTTTCAATGAATAGTTTAAACGGTCTTAATCAAGAACAGCGAAAAGCTGTCTCGATGATCGATGGCCCTCTAATGGTTCTCGCCGGTGCCGGAACTGGCAAGACGAGGGTGATCTCTCATAGAATCTCCTATCTACTTTCAAAAGGCGTTTCGTCAGAGGGTATTGTCGCTCTCACGTTTACAAACAAAGCAGCTCGAGAGATGAAAGATCGAGTATTGGGTTTGACGGGAAACGGTCTTTCCAGAGACTTTTTTGTGGGCACCTTTCATAGTTTCTGTTTGAGAATCCTTCGCACATATCACCGCGAAAGTTTTTTGCCTAAACATTTTAGTATATTAGGATCTTCTGATCAGATAGATCTTGTAAGACGTGTGTTGGAAGAAAAGAAACTTTCAAAATTATATCGAGCAGAAGACCTTCATGGTTTGATCTGTAAAGCTAAGGAGAATCTTTTAATTGATGAAGAGGTAAAGAACATGAAATCAGGAGAGTTAAAAGACTTTTCTGGTTTTGATGACTTTTTAACACTTTTCGAAGTTTATCGAGGCTATAATAAATTTCTCGGCATTAACAGAGCAGTAGATTTCGAAGACTTAATATTCAAAACAGTTTATCTTTTGCGTGATAACAGCGAAGTGTGTGAAGCATTGAACAAGAAAATCCAATATATTCTTGTTGATGAGTTTCAGGACACCAATTTTTCACAGCTTTGCATTGTTAAGGAGCTGTCCAAGAAAAACAAAAACATTTGTGTCGTTGGCGACGATGATCAGTCAATCTACGGTTGGCGTGGCGCACTAACGGCGATCTTTTCGAAATTTTCTGATCTCTATCCTAAAGTATCTCTTGTTAAGCTGGAACAGAACTATCGGTCAACAAACGTAATCCTAAAAGCTTCAAATGCTGTTATTGAAAAAAATATTGATAGAATTTCAAAATCTCTTTGGAGCAACCATGAAGGGGAATCTCCGATTGTGGTCTGTTGCCTTAAAGATGACCTGACAGAAGCCTATTGGATTGCAAAAAAATGTCTTTCCTTCGTTACCAAAGGTTATTCTCTCAAAGATATTGGAATTCTTTATCGTACAAATTCTCAAGCAAATTACGTTGAGCAAGCGCTTAGAGAGCTTCGTTTGAAGTATGAAACCTTTGGTGGAACGAGCTTTTTTGAACGTCGGGAAGTTAAAGATTTCATTTCTTATCTCCGTCTCGTCAGGAATCCAGATGATCACCTTTCTTTTTGGAGAGTCATTAACGCCCCATCTCGCGGAATAGGCTTAAAAACGATGGAAAAAATCGAAGCAATTGCCCGCGAGCAAAACATTTCTCCTTTTCGAGTTGTTGAGAAAGGCCTACTGAAAGACCTATCAAGTAAGCAAGAGAATTCTTTAAAGATATTTATTTCGGGCATTCTTGAGTTTTCAAAAAGTTGCGTTTCGTCGTCGATTAATTTTGAAACCCTTTGCTGGCAGATCATTGAAACCTTCAGGCTTGAAGACCATATTAAAATGACCTGTGATAACAACGCTGTAGCTGTCAAGAAGCTGGAGAATCTTAGAACCCTTCCAAAGTGCCTTAGCATGGCTTTTTCAAGAAGCTCCGGATCTGAACATGCGGATATACTTGAGATATTAGACGTTTTTACCCTTGAGGAACGCGAAAAAGATCCGAATGGGGAAGTTAACAAAAACTTCATCTCCCTTATGACGATTCATGCTGCAAAGGGACTCGAATTTCCGATTGTCTTTCTTTGCGGACTCGAAGATGGTCTGTTGCCTCACAGAAACTGTTTAGATAATCAACTTCATTTGGAAGAAGAAAGACGACTTTTTTATGTAGCCATCACCCGAGCAAAAGAGCGTCTTTTTTTGAGTTATAGCCAAGAGAAATATGGAATTAAGAGAGAGGAATTTAAGCTTCCAAGTCGTTTTCTGCAAGATATTCCGGAAGAAATTAAAGCTGAAGATGAGGAGAATATTTCGTTAAAAAACGAAGGAGAAGAATTTTCTAGAAAACAGAAGACGGCGAGTTTTTTGAGGACAATCCGAGAGGAGATTGTTCGTTAAATATACGCCGTTGGAAGCGTAAACGGTATTTATTCAACAACGCCAAGAAAAGCTAGAATTTTTGAACAAATTCTTTTAACCTGCCAGGGCGTGTACTCGATTTAGAGTCGTAGACGTCGACTTTTGCTTACTCTTGAGGCATAAACGTGATCTTTTCTCTGAGACTTTAGCTTTCTCGCCAAGAGCTTCAACTAATTCACGACAAAGCTAGTTGGCCAAGCTAAAGTACTCCGAAAGAGATCATGGTTAGGCCGCAAGATGATGACGACGATTAAGTCTAAGCACTAG
>CAILAO010000981.1 GCA_903832105.1 uncultured Pseudomonadota bacterium
CCAACTGTTCGATGCGCTTCAGCAGATCCGTATTCTTAGTTTCCAACTCGGCTTCCTTGGCCTTCGTAGACAAATAAGCATCCGTCTGCCACCAGTTGACGCCCATCTCCAGCGCCTTGTCAACGGAGGCGATCAGGAGCCGGATTTTGATGGTCAGCAGGTCAATATCGGCAATCTGGATTTTGATGTCGCCGGCAATCACGATGCCCTTATCCAATACCCGCTCCAGGATATCGGCCAGGTTTGTGGCATTAATTGAATGGGTCATTAACTTTTCGTTGCTCATAGGCTGTTCTTGGGGTTGATGTCAATGAAGCTGTTGAAAATAAGCTCGGCCGTTTGGGAGTCGAACTGACCAGATGGTCTGAGGACAAAGAAATTCCAGTGAAGTCGGCTTATGTCCTAAAAGGAAAAGGAATCCTTCGAGTTGAGTTAAAGGAAGGCGCTGATGTTTTTAAGTTTAAGGAAGAATTTAATCGTGAGTATTCAGGTCTTGAGCAGGTCAATCGCGAGGGGCTTGTAGCTGATTTTACATACCAGGAAAACAGGATCAAAGATATCAAGGTTGCGGCGCTTGACCAAGCAGAACGGGTCATCAGAAGCCGCGTTGATAAGTGGGGTGTCGCGGAACCGATTATCAGCCGTACGACGAAAAACTCAATCATGGTGCAGCTCCCCGGTTTCAAAGATCCAGAGAAAGCAAAGGACCTTCTGGGAAGAACGGCTCAGCTTAAATTTAAAATTGTTGATGAGGAATTTAAGGGACTTGACTCCATAGATAAAAAGCAGCTTGGAAATGTGGTCATGGAGAAGCAAGGCAAGGAAACCGTGCTTATTTCTGAGGATCGGAACGCAATTTTGGAATTGACCAAAGGGTTGATACCAGCTGATCGGGAACTCTATTTTGGCGTCGAATCTATCGCGGGTGGAAAGAAGTCTCGTTACAAAACGCACATATTAAATGCGGCGACAGAACTGACCGGTGATGATGTCTTTGACGCTTACGTGTCGCAAGATTCGTCCGGAGTTGATCCGAGACCCGTTGTCTCCCTCCAATTAACTGGTCCTGGCGGTAAGCGATTTGAAGACGTAACAGGGGCAAATGTCGGGAAAAAGCTCGCGATCGTTCTTGATGATGTGGTCGAATCTGATCCAGTCATTCAGGCGCGGATTGCGGGGGGTAGGGCACAGATCACCTTGGGACGAGGAAACTATAATGAGATTGTTGAGTCGGCCCAAAGTCTATCTCTCATCCTTAAGTCTGGCGCACTTCCTGCGACAATCAAGGTCCTTGAGGAGAGACAGGTGGGAGCAAGTCTTGGCCCTGAACTTGCAAGTCAGGGAATTCTGTCCACTGTTGTCGGCTTGATTTTAGTCTTTGGTTTCATGCTTGCTTATTACAAGAGACCGGGGCTTGTGGCGTGGTTTGCTCTAGCTTTAAACGGCGTCTTTTTGCTCGTCTTGATGTCGTCTTTTGGTTTTTCGCTATCACTTCCTGGGATAGCTGGTTTTATTTTGACGCTTGGGATGGCGGTCGATGCCAACGTGCTTATTAACGAAAGGATTAGACAAGAACTTCGTGAAGGTAAAGCTGCGCGGAAAGCCCTTGAAAATGGCTTTAAGAAAGTTTTGTGGACGATCGTCGACTCAAACGCGACAAGTTTGATTGCAGCTTTGGTTCTTCTTCAAACAAATTCATCTGGACCGATCAAGGGTTTTGCAGTGACCCTTCTTCTAGGTCTTTTAGTGTCGCTCTTTACTTCTTTATATTGTTCTCAATTAGTATTCGAATTTATTCTGAGCCGTTGTAAAACGGAGCGTGGCATGCGTCTTTGGCTTGGAGCTAGTTCCGACAGCATGCAGGTTGGAGATGATTCGGCTTCGAAGAAGGGTACTACGATCAATTTCCTTGGGATGGCTCCTATAGCGATTGCGATTTCGATCGCCATAGGATTGGGATCGATTTTGGTCGGCGGCGTAAAAGGTTTGAATTGGGCGGTCGATTTTGCCGGTGGTACTGAGATTGAAGTTGCGTTTTCAAAAGATGTATCATCCAAGGAGTTAGAACAGGTTGCAAGTAAGGCTGGAATTAACGATATCGTTCTTCAGGCACTTGGAACCGAGAAGAAACAATACCTCATCCGTTTCGACAAAGACAAGCCCTCCGAAGGCAATCAGAAAGTCGAAGAAATGGATATACGCGGAAAGAGTTTTCAGCAGTATATTACTTCTGAGCTTGCAAAGTATCAGCCTGATATTAAGAGAATTGACTATGTAGGTCCGCAAGTTGGAAAAGAACTTAGAACACAAGGAGCTCTGTCGCTTCTTTACGCCCTTCTTGGAATCTTGCTCTATATTGCACTCAGGTTCGATTTTAGATTTGCCCCTGGAAGTGCGATTAAGATGATCGTGGATCTTCTTGTTGTGATGGGGTTTTATGCGTATTTCAGGAGGTCTTTTGACCTAACTTCTGTAGCGGCTCTCTTGACGGTGGCTGGTTATACTGTCAACGACACCGTTGTTATTTATGACCGTATCAGGGAGAGGCTCACACTGTTTCCAGCATTAAAGCTGAGAGAAAACGTCAACACCGCTGTGAATGAGACACTGTCACGTTCCATCAATACATCAATTTGTACTCTACTGTCGCTTATTGGGATCATAGTCTTTGGAACGGCGTCTATTTGGAATTTCGCAGCAGCCATGGCTGTCGGAGTTTTTGCGGCAACATACTCTTCTACCTTCTTGGCGACTTCATCCGTTTTGTGGTTTGAGCAGATATTTAAAAAGAGAGCGGCGCGCAATGTGAATGAAGCTGTGAGGAATGGGGTAGATAAACCATAAAGCAGAGTTGTTTTGGGGGAGGTAGCGGTGAACATAGGTCAGCTATTCAAGACAAAGTCTGTCGACGATCTTATCCGCGATTCCGAGCATGGCGAAAATAGACTAAAGCGTGTTTTAGGTTCCTTCGACGTGACCATGGTGGGTATCGGTGCGATTATCGGTGCTGGGATTTTCGCCATGGTGGGTGAAGCGGCGGTTGGTGTCGCAAGTGGTCATCCCGCAGGACCTGCTCTTATCCTTTCATTCGTATTAACTGCGATTGCGTGTGGATTTGCTGCGCTTTGCTATGCCGAGTTTGCCGCGATGGTTCCTATTTCTGGAAGTGCATACTCTTATGCGTACGCGACTCTTGGTGAGCTCGTAGCGTGGATCATTGGTTGGGACTTAATTATCGAGTATGCGATTGGAAACGTTGCCGTTGCGATTAGTTGGGCCGGTTATTTCAAGGAGCTTGTTAAAAATTTAACAGGATTTGATATTCCGTTATGGCTTTGCACTGATTATAGAACCTTCATGCAAAAAGGATTTGACCTCTCTTCAGTTCCGGAAATTGCGGGCATTTCCATTATTTTTAACCTTCCGGCAGTCGCAATTGTTTTAGCAATCACAGGCATTCTTGTCATAGGCATTAAAGAGAGTGCCCGGTTTAATAGCGTTATGGTTTGTTTTAAGCTTGCGATCCTTGCGATCTTTGTAGGGATTGGAATTTACTATTTCAATATTGATAATTGGACTCCCTTTGCACCAGGAGGCTGGCGTGGGGTTCAATCGGGCGCAGCAGTTGTGTTTTTCGCATATATTGGGTTTGATGCTGTTTCAACGGTATCAGAGGAAACAAAAAACCCTAAAAGAGATATGCCCATAGGAATTATTGGCTCTCTCATTATTTGTACGATTGTTTACATTGTCGTCACTGTTGCATTAACAGGGATGATTCCTTTCATGGAATTAAAGGAGAAGATTGCACAGCCCCTTGTAGCGGGACTTGAATACAATAAGGTGAATTCGGCTGTTATCGCGTTGATTGCGTTTGGATCAGTGATCGCAAATACGGCAGTTCTCTTAGTATTTCAGTTAGGGCAGCCAAGGATCTTTTTTGCCATGAGCCGGGACGGACTGTTACCTAAGTTTTTTTCAAAGGTTCACCCACGGTTCCGAACACCTCATGTGACAACGATCTGGACGGGCGTGGCAGTAGCGGCACTCTCGGCGTTTTGTAATATTGACGAAATGGCAAATCTTTGTAACATCGGAACGCTTTTTGCGTTTGTTCTTGTGTGTGCTGGTATTATGGTCTTACGTTATAAGGATCCGAAACGAGAGAGACCCTTCAAAGTTCCTGGTGGTGTAGTTCTCCCAATACTCGGCATCGCCTTTTGTCTGTTTTTAATGGCCGGTCTGGATAAATTGACTTGGTTACGATTCTTTGGATGGCTCGCTATTGGTCTGATTATTTACTTTTTATACGGCATGAAGAACAGTGTTCTCATGAAGAGACAATAATCGTTGGTCAATCCCAAAAACATCATACATCTTCGCGGCAGTAATTTATTGGCATAATGCAGCAGCAATATGTTTTTCTGATGTCTAAAAATTTCCGAAATGGCAAGTAACCCCTGCCATTTCGGAAATGTCTTTTAGCGGTGGTGCCTGTCGTTCGCGCTTCTGTTGTTAGATTTTTGATATTCGTCCAGAAGCTGGTCATGCACGGTCACTATAGATCTGTGATCTCTTTTCTCAACGGCGTCATGAAGCCTACCTTCAAGATTATCACGACTGTGAAACCCGCACTTACCAAGATGATCGAGAGTCCTGTTTGCATCTTGCGGAATTTGATTAATCCAATCGATCGAGCGTTTAAAGTTATGTCGCACTTGCCTGTAATTATCTTGATTCCATCCCCCTGATCCAGTTCTGACTCGGCTGAATGCTGCGCCGTAGTTAAGAAACTCCCTGTGCTGACTGTAGCGAGATCCCAAATAGGGAGCTTGATATTCACCAAGATCGACCTGGTTGCCATATGGTTGGTTTACGACATTTGCGAGCTGGTCGACTTCCTGAAAAAAATATGGTGATTGAGGATCATATTGCGACTGATTTTGCTGCACATATTGACCGTCATAATAAGCAGCTAACTCTTGATCTGTCGGAGCTGACTCGTCCGTCGAAGTTGTTTGGGTCACAGGGGTTTCTACCGTTGTTGCTGTCGTCGAACTTGGTTCGGTAGGTTGAACTGGTTGCGTCACCGGTATCGTCGCCGCGGTTTGGGTTGGCGTTGTTGGTGCTGATTGACCCGGGGCTTGAACGATGACTGGTGTAGGTGACTGCTTGTTGTCCCCACTCCCGCAAGACATCAACATGCCGATTACCTGAGTTGCCATGAATAAATTGAAAACTTTCATACGACCTCCTCCTTTTGTTTAAAATTGTCGTGACGATCTGCCCTGTGCAAAATATGGCCCAAAACAAAATCAACAAAGCTTCCAAAATGTTATGGAGTAACCCATTCGAAGGGACGGTTCATTTGGTAACAAAATAATACCGATTTTCCAGACGCTGAGTCTAAAAAGTTACCAATTAGCAGCTTTGCGTTGCATTTATTGATAAAGCGGTTACAGCGCACTGAATTCATTAGGTTAAATAGATGTTTCGGGCTTCTTTTTACCTCCTTTTTGCTGCCAATAAGCGTCGTGGATTCGATGGCATTTTCTTTTGATTTCTTTGAGATCTGTCAATATCTTATACATTCTTCCAAGGCCTTACAGAGTGTGGCTTTTCGAAGTTTTCCTCAAGTTTTTCTGAAGTTCTCCGATCGTAAATATATGACCAGAGCAGGAGGGTCTCCGCGATGTTTTTTAAATATCTCTTAATAACAAGTTTGCTATTGTTTGGCACATTTTCATTTGCCAGTCCTTTCGATTTTTCTTACTCAGGAAGGCTTACGAAAGATAACGGCGAACCTGTCGAAGGATCCGTCAATCTTCAGGTTAAATTCTACCGTGTTTTAACCGGAGGGGAACCGATATCGGTTGAAATTCCGATCTTTTCCGACATCACCTTGGCTCAAGGGGTTTTTTATCTGGATTTTGGTGGTTTAACAGATGCTAAATACCATCAAATATTTTCAATGACAGAGCCCACGTTTATCGAGATAACAGACGTTATTAATAACATCACCTATCCAAGGCAGAAATTCAGCATCGTTCCCTTCGCATTAAAAGTTCCGATCGATGATCAAACTATCGGATATAATTTTGATGGAAAGCTCACGTTAAAAAACACCGCAGAAGCAGGAATCGCTATGGTCGCTGCGATTAATTCTTCGAGCGGTGCAACTCTCAGCACGGGATCGCTTCCTAATCTTTCCGGTGATGTATCTGGACCTGTCACAAGTGCTTCAGTCGATAAAATCAGAGGTCGGACGATCTCCGATCAGCCGCCTAATAACGGAGAATTTCTCTCTTGGGATGGCTCGTCATCATCATGGAAACCAGCGGGAGTGGAGGGAGCCTCGGGAGGAACTGTGACCCAGGTGGTTACAGGTACGGGTTTAACCGGTGGCCCGATCACGGCATCCGGCACGATCTCAATCGCAAATCTTGGCGTCAATACGGCGCAGATCAATACCGGCGCTGTGACGCCTGCGAAGATCGCAGCTTGTGCTGACGGCCAGATTCTGAAGATGTCAGGTTCCACTAACTGGGTATGTACCGATGATAACATTGGGACGGTGACTTCGGTCACTGCAGCAGCTCCTCTTACGAGTTCAGGCGGCGCAGCGCCGCAAATATCCGTTTCGGGACAAATCGCCATCGCTAATGGCGGTACAGGAGCTGCTACTAAGACCGCAGGATTCGATGCGCTTTCGCCGCTCACTACAAAAGGTGATTTAATTACACGAGATGGTTCAAACAACGCGAGATTAGGTGTAGGGACGAACGGTCAAGTGCTTACTGCGGATTCAACTCAAACCGTTGGAGTCAAGTGGAGCACTCCAACAACGGGAACCGTCACTTCTGTGACGGCTTCATCTCCCGTTTTAAGTAGCGGAGGAGCAGCCCCCGATATCAGCATCACTCAGGCAGATGCCACACATGATGGGTATCTCTCTCAAGCAGATTGGAGTGCTTTTAATGGGAAGCAAGCCGCAGGAAGTTATGTCACAACATCAAGATCGGTATCGACGGGAACAGGACTTTCGGGAGGCGGTGATCTAACTTCGGATAGAACTATTTCTCTTACAAGCACCGCAGTCACAGCAGGAAGCTACACCAAAGCAAGTATTACGGTGGACGCTCAAGGACGGCTTACCGGCGCTTCAAGTGGTTCTGTTACCGCCGGAGATATTCCCGCTGGAGTTGATGCGGCCAAGATTGGAGGAGGAGGAGTTGACAATACTGAGTTTGGATACCTTGACGGCGTGACATCCGCCATTCAAACTCAGCTCAATGCAAGAGCTTCAAGCTCGCATACGCAAGCCGCAACAACGATAGGCGGTGGCACGGTGAGTGATACAGAGTTCGGTTATATCGATGGTGTGACAAGTGCGATCCAAACCCAGCTTGATGGAAAAGTCGCAGGGCCAGCTTCGGCTACTGACAATGCAATTGTTCGGTTTGACGGCACGACCGGAAAGCTTGTGCAAAATTCTGGTGTTGTGATCGACGATTCGGGGAATATCGGCATTGGGACGACAAGCCCTGGCCGTAGTCTTGTCGTCAACAACGCCAGCATCACAAGCAGTGATACCGTCGCTTCGTTTTTGACCCCAAACCTAGCAAATGACGGCCGATCGGCTCTGTTCATAGGCAAAGCCGAAAGCTCGAACAACGCCGGATATATCGGGTTTATTCCGAGATCCACGGCAAACCAGTCTCTACTCACGTTCGGACAATTCGGTGCAGGTGAGCTCATGGTCGTGAGAGGAGACGGCAACGTCGGCATCGGCACGACGAATCCAGCCCAAAAGCTACAAGTAGGCACTAGCGGCGATGGTTCCGTCGCTCTCGCTAACGCCTGGAACACGTTCTCAGATATCCGCCTCAAGCGCGATTTGGTTAAGCTTCCAGAAGCGCTAAATAAACTTGAAGAACTCAATGGTTATTACTATTTCTGGAAAGATGGAGAGGACCA
>CAILAO010000982.1 GCA_903832105.1 uncultured Pseudomonadota bacterium
CAATTGACATTATGATGTGCTGCATGTAAAAGAATATTTGTAGAAAAGGTAGATTTTCCAGAGCGGGGAACACCTGCGACGATAATTAATTCACCTTTTCGTAATCCTCCATTCAATAGATTGTCAACTTCTATAAACCCAGTTTCCATATATTCTGGATTTTCTATATCTTTCCGCGTCAAAGCCAATGATGTTTCTATTGATATAATATGATTACCTATTAAGTCTTTATGATGATAAAGTTCATGACAAGAATTACATAAAACTGTTAAATCTTGAAGTCGTTCATTTCCTCTATTCTCATAGGTTCTATGGTGAACGTTAAGAGCATGGGGAGAATTACAAACTTGGCAATGGTATTCAGCCCTATCTAATGCCATATCTCGTTTTTCTATCCATTCAGAAGTCTGTAAATATTCAGGATAGGGCATTTTTCTTAATTCTTCAATTCTTGCTACATTTTCCATTTTATATATTCCAAGTGATATTAATGCAAGCCTAACGCCCCGCTTCAGCCGCCGGGATGGGGCGCGGCCACCACTGCCAACATTGGCAACCAGGTTTCCCCGCGCCCCTTCCCGGTCGGCTGCAAGCGATTGTTCGGCATTCCATTTTCTACGCAACCAAATTCCCTGAAAATAGGAGAAACTGCCTTTCAAAAACTTTCCGCAGTCTTGCAGTCTTCTATACACTCTCGTTCTAATTTTTTACAATCTGAATAAGATAAATCCGATGTTTTTCGCATATTGTCTGCTCGAATAACCTTGTTTCCAACCACAGCAGGGCTCGACATGAGTATAGCCATCCCCCAATTCTTTGCCCTCGGGTCCCTCTCAGCATAAGCTTTACACCATTCATAAAATATCGGGCATTCCCTATTTTTGCAGTTCTCTCTCGCTTGAGCTTTTTGGGCTTCTTGTTCTGCTTTTCTCGCCGCTTCTTTTTGTCTGATGTGGGTATTCGTTTCTAATGATTGTAATGACCAGAGGGTATTCAGTCCAATAACGACTGGTTTCATAACGCGTGATTGATTTTCAGCTACCTCTATTAGAACAAAAACAGGCTTTTCTTCTCCTTCTCGTATCAGTGCAACCGCCTGTTCTTGCGTGGCAGCAATATGATTTTTTGAAAGTAAATCAAAGGCTTGCTGCGCCCATCCCTGCCACGTTATTGGTACAGAAAATTTGCCATAATTATACTCATCTTTCCGTAATACAGCGGTTCCTGCCTGATAACGAGGATCGCGCTGGTTGACGGCCTCATTATAGCGTTTTATCAGTGTTTGGCATCGTGCATAATATTGTTCCTTGTTTTCAAGACGATCTTGTTGCGGGTTGAGCAATTCGATGACATTGATCGCTTTTTCTTCCACTGTTAAAGGATTTACTGTCAATAAGACTTCCCATGCTTTGTCTAATCCCATGAGGACAACGTTGTCAGCGACAATGTTATCTCCAACAACGTTCACGGTAAAAAATACGGGGAACTGATGTTGTGGCTCACTTTTCTGATAGAGGCTTTTGGCTTCTTCACGGGACAGAGAAATGCTTCCATGTTCAATGGCCATAAATCTGTTTGTCCAGCGTTGCCACTGAATATTTATCGCATAGAATTCAGTATACACCGCATATTGTCCTAACGTGCCGATTCCAGCTTGGCATAATCGATCATGTTGAGCCACTTGTTCGTTAAATTTCTTGATGGCTTGTTGCCGTTTTAGTAAAAACTCTTCGTTTTTTTCAAATTGCGTCTGTGTGAGGTTCAACAACTCTGTACAACTATTCGTTTCATATTGCAGAACTGGCATAGCCGTAATTGTAGGGGGGGGGGGTCCAACTTGTGGACATCGCCGTTGAAATTCTTCTTCAGTTTCAAATTGGTCGCGTTGCGTACAACTCTTCTCTTGCATTTGGGCTGGGACGTTGCTCGTATAAACCACACCAAACATAACCAACAATACTATCATGACTCCATATCGTTTATTCATATTTTCCTCCTGTTTGTTAACTTATATGACTGCCGAACGCTCCGCTTCACGGGCGCGGCTTTGGGCGTCCCGTGCAAGCGGTGGTTAGCCTGCGCTCTCCCAATATGTTTTAAAACTGCTGACTTGCTGTAATGTCTGTTGAAAATCCCCTGTAAATGTCACTGCCCGGTCGTCAATATACACAACAGCTGGTGGCTTTGTGTTCGTGACTTCTGCAATATACTTTAAGATTCCATATTTTTCAAGCCATGCCTTCACAAGCTCAGGTTTTCGGGTTGTATGGATTTTTAGACAGTCAAACATTTTAGACAGTTTTTCGAGAAATTCTGACAAGCCCGGTTGCGGGTTAAAGAGTTCTTCTTCACCTTTCCAGCCCGTATAAACGTTCATCACGCCATCAAAATCAAGACACGCTGTTCTTGTACTCATACGATTTCCCTCTCTGAACGATGGGCATTTATTTCGTCTTCTGTTATTGGTCTGGTTGCACAATAGAACAACACAATAACCCATGCGATCATCATCACAATAAGCAAGAATATTTTCATAATGCTACCTTAAGCAGGCTAACGACTGGCTTCACCTGCCGCAGAGGGGCGCGGCCACAGAAGCTCACGGTTGCCACCACACTTCCCCCGCGCCCCCCTGCGGTCAGGTGCAAGCCCTCGTTAGGCATCCCCTGTGAATTGTCACCACGATCCCTCTGCTTTCTGAATTATGACGCTAAACTCCTGTGAGGCTCAATTAACTTTCCCGTGACATATTTATGTAAAATACTCGTCACAAGCATTTGATAGGGAATGCCCTCTTCAAGTGCTTTCGTCTTCAAGACTTCGACATCGCGTTTTAACATGCTGATATTGAGCCGATAATCTGCGATGGCCGTTTCAGCAGCGGCTTGCATCAAGCGTTGTTTGACAGCATCGGCATTGGGAATGGATATCCATTCCCCCTTTTCGACAGAATCAATGATGTCAGTATCGCTATTATTCACCATGATGGCCTCCTAACTGATACCATTTCGTATATTTTCGACGATGAAAGGCTGTTTTCAAAAAATAATTCCCTGTCTCTTCCGGGATACACGGGACGCACACGGCATAACCATCAATTTCAACAACAAGCATCATTTGATGATGATATTTTTCTGTATTGGGGTGTTCAAGAAGAGCAAGAAGATGCCCTTCTTCAATCGCCACGACAATTCTTTCAAACGAGAGATTCCGTTCGTGTTTTAAATGGTCGTTTTTTTCTTCGTTCCAATAAAAGCTCATGATATTCTCAATATGACTCCGGATATCTTTTGTCAAATACGATAGTTCCGTGTCTTTTGGCTTATCCGGATCCTTCGTCTACCTTTCGCTATCTCAAGATGGTGATGTCAATATTTTTTGTCTCAATTTATCTGATGTTGAGAGGAAGATGCCTAACGCCCTGCTTCACCGGGCGCAAAGGGCGGCGCAACCCAAACTTGAAATTCAGCACGATTTTTCCCGCCGCCCTTTGCGCTCCGGTGCAAGCAGATCGTTAGACAACCTATTTATCTTCAAGAGGCGATATAAGTTGTCTCTTAGTCAAATATCCGTTGGTACAGAAGTCTTGCTTATCAATAAAATATCTCAGTACGATAAAATATATTGACAGTCATGGAATTTCTGTCCTTTAACCTATCTATTCATTCATCAGTTTATTTAGAGTGGTTGCAAAACAAAGATATTTAGCTATAATTATGTAAATACAAATAGTTATATCACCGTAATTGATAAGCTAAGATATCATCATTTATACCTTTATAGCTCCTGAAAGTGATGGGTCAAAATCCTTATCCCACTTAGTTGTAGAATCATAGGTAACTCCAGCGAGACGGCAACCCATAAGATTAACTCCCACTAAATTAGCCCCACGCAAATTGCTCCCGTATAAATCAGCTCCCGATAAAATCGCTTGAGCTAAATTAGCACCGCTTAGATCAACGGGCTTGGAATAAGAGTCTTTACGCAAATTTGCTCCGGTTAAATCTGCTCCAGTGAGATTAGCCCCACTCAAATTAGCCTGGAATAAGCGAGCTTTCTTTAAGTTAGCCCCTGTAAGATTCGCTTTTTGTAAGTTACTGCCAGACAAATTTGTGTTACTTAGATTAGCACCTTTAA
>CAILAO010000983.1 GCA_903832105.1 uncultured Pseudomonadota bacterium
GGACGGCTATCTCAAGGAGCTGGGTTTATGAAACTATTTTTATACCCAATATTTAAATGTGGCGAAATTGCCATAATTAAAAGACAAGCGCACACGAACTATTCGGAATTTCCGAATAGTTCAAAAATAGACGACCATTTTTCCCAACCGGGAAAAATGGTAGAATTTGGAAAGAAAGGAGACTGAACATGGCAAAAGACCAAAAAACTATAATCACCGTAAAAGGAACGGCTATTGCCATTGTTTCTCAGCACAAAGAAGACTACATTTCTCTGACTGACATCGCCCGTTACCGAGATGCGGAGCGAACCGATTACATCATTCAGAACTGGCTTCGCAATCGCAATACCATTGAGTTTATGGGCATGTGGGAAAGCCTGAACAACCCAGATTTTAAACCCATCGAATTCGATGGGTTTAAAAAACAAGCTGGTCTTAATAGTTTCATACTCACCGCAAAGCAATGGATCGAAAAAACAGCAGCCATCGGACTTATTTCCAAGTCCGGCCGTTACGGCGGAACTTTCGCGCACAAGGACATCGCTTTTGAATTTGCCTCCTGGATTTCGGTCGAATTCAAACTCTACCTCATTAAGGAGTTCCAACGTCTTAAGGAGGACGAAAACCATCGTTTGTCACTCGCTTGGAATCTCAACCGCACACTTGCCAAGCTCAACTACCGCATTCATACCGATGCCATAAAGGATCATCTGATTCCTGACTCTCTGACTCCCGAACAGATCAGTTTCACTTATGCCAACGAGGCCGATGTGTTGAATGTCGCGCTTTTCGGTCAGACAGCAAGACAATGGCGGGATGCCAATCCCAATTTGGAAGGCAATATGCGCGACTATGCGGCAATCGAGCAGTTGCTGGTCTTGGCCAACATAGAGGGCATGAACGCGGAATTCATCCGCATGGGGCTGTCCCAGCCCGACCGACTGGTCCGCCTGAATCAAATCGCCATCCGCCAGGTAAAGACACTGACAGACAAGGACATGGCAAAGACATTGGATTTCAAGACGGAGGCGGGGAAATGAAATACTTTGTAGAAACCAGCACGAACCAGTTTTTGTATCCAACACAACAAATATGCATGAAAGCGAACACCCGAGTTATTCGGAATTTCCGAATAACTCAAATACCTAGACAGAGGTGTTGCTTCTTTCTGGGCCACTGCGACTCATTTCAGGAGGATTCTATATGAAGCTTTCTGGACATTGGCATGTGATGGCTCTTGAAGATGTTGCGGAAATCCAGACAGGACTCTCAAAAAGTGCTACACGTCAGGGGGAGTTCATTCGTATGCCATATCTTAGAGTTGCAAACGTTCAGGACGGACACTTTGATTTATCTGAAATCAAGGAAATAGATGTTCCGAAAGATCTTGTCGACAGATTCCGAGTACGTATTGGTGATGTACTGCTCACGGAAGGTGGAGACTTCGATAAACTGGGACGAGGAGCTGTTTGGCACGGCCAAATCAAAGACTGTGTTCACCAGAATCATATCTATGTTGTTCGCCCTTATCCTAACAAACTAGATGCACGATTTTTTGCCTTTCAAACACAAGGCCCGTCTGGGCGCGCCTATTTCCAATCTTGTTCCAAGCAGTCAACAAATCTGGCGAGTGTCAATAGCACACAACTGAGACAGTTTCCAACAGCTCTTCCTGCTCTTTCCGAGCAGCGCAAGATCGCGGATATCCTGACCACTTGGGATGATGCCTTGGAGAAACTCGATGCCCTGATTGCTGCCAAAGAGTGCCACAAGAAAGCCCTCATGCAGCAGTTGCTGACTGGTAATAAGCGGATGAAGGGATTTGACCATTCTAACGGCCGGACTAAGCGTGACCGGTTTGATATTTATCCCGCAGACTGGAAGCGAGTGTCACTCGGTAATATCACAAGAGAAGTCAGTGCCAGGAATCCTAGTAGCGGCATCTTTCCCGTGCTCTCTTGTACCAAGCATAGTGGCCTTGTCCTGTCCGAGGAATATTTTGGCAAGAAAGTCTATTCGGA
>CAILAO010000984.1 GCA_903832105.1 uncultured Pseudomonadota bacterium
AGGTCCTCAATTTGATCGTTTCAAAAGAATTACTTGTGCAAAACAATAATTCAAGTGGTCTTTAATAGATTGTTTTAATGAGGCTTAAAAAGCTGGTGCGTGTACTCAATTAGCCTGAACCCCTTCTAGCGCTTAGACTTAGTCTTTGTCGTCATCTTGTTGCCTAATCGGTCCAGTCTTGATACATAGGTAACATTTAATAAACTGTCACCTATGTCTCCGGTAAAAAATGTAACCTATGTTTCAGGTTGCACAGACTTTGTCGTGAATTAGCTGAAGATCTCGGCGAATAAGCTAAGGTTTCAGAGAAAAGATCACGTTTATGCCTCAAGAGTAAGCAGAAGTCGACGTCTACGATTCTAAATTGAGTTAGATATTAAGCGTATTAAAAAAGGCTGACTCGAAAGTCAGCCTTTTTCTTTCTTGAGCAATACAAAACCACTATTTCACTGCAGGCATCGTTCTGGCGGCGAGATAGGAGTAATATTCCCATTTCCGATCGACATCTTTTTGGGCCTCTTCAAAGAGCTTCTTTGCAACGTCCGGCTTAGTCTTAGTGAGTTGCCTGAACCGGTTTTCCTGCATGAGATATTCGGAGACAGGCATCTTCGGCTTTTGAGAGTCGAGCTGGAGCGGGTTTTTCCCTTCTGCTACGAGTTGCGGATTATACCTGTACAGGAGCCACTGACCAGAATCAACGGCAGCTTTTTGATGACGAAGACCGACGGTCGTATCAATACCGTGCGCAATACAATGACTGTAAGCAATGATAATCGATGGGCCATTGTATGCTTCAGCTTCGATAAAAGCTTTCAAAGTCTGTGAGTCCTTGGCGCCGAGAGCAACTTGGGCGACATAGGCATGTCCGTAAGCCATAGCCAAAAGTCCGAGATCTTTTTTACCTAGGGGTTTGCCGCCTTCTGCAAATTTAGCGATGGCGCCCCGCGGGGTTGATTTTGACATCTGACCGCCGGTGTTAGAATAGACTTCGGTATCGAGGACGAGAATATTGATATCGCGGTTGTTTGCAATCACATGATCGAGACCGCCGTAACCGATATCATAAGCCCATCCGTCACCGCCGACGATCCAGACGCTCTTTCTGACCAACATGTCAGCGATCGTATTGAGGCGAGCAGCTTCTGGGGTGTTTATGCTTTTGATTTTTTCTTTTAAGGTTTTGATGCGTTCACGCTGCTCATGGATACCCGCTTCATCGCGCTGCTCTGCCTTGAGGATTCCGTCTGCAAGACTCTGGCCAATTTGACTTGAGAGCTTTGCAACAAGTTCCCTGGCATACTCTTGCTGTTTATCGATTGCGAGTCTGAAACCAAATCCGAATTCAGCATTGTCCTCAAAGAGGGAATTCGCCCAAGCGGGACCTCGCCCCTCAGCATTTACAGCCCACGGAGTTGTCGGGAGATTTCCACCATAAATGGAGGAGCATCCGGTCGCATTGGCAACGACTGAACGGTCGCCGAAAAGCTGGCTTAACATTTTTACATAAGGCGTTTCGCCGCAGCCTGCGCAAGCACCCGAGAATTCAAATAAAGGCCGCTGTGCTTGCTGTTGGCGGAGACGATCGACTTTGATGCTGCGACGATCGGTCTCTGGGATCTTGAGGAAAAATGAGAAGTTATCGCGTTCAGACTCACGAAGTGGGGGTTGAGCGCCAAGATTGATAGCTTTGCGCTCGGGATTTGTTTTGTCTTTTCCGGAGCAGGCGTCAATACATACACCGCAACCTGTGCAGTCTTCCGGGGCAACTTGAACGGTAAACATAAGACCCGCCCAATCTTTATCCTTTGCATCAACAGTTTTGAAGGTTTTTGGTGCTTTTTCGAGATGCTTTTTATCATAAGCCTTGATTCTAATGGAAGCGTGCGGGCAAACAGAGGCACATTTACCGCATTGTATGCAGAGCTCTTTGTCCCAAACGGGGATTTCGAGCGCGATATTGCGTTTATCCCATTGCGCCGTGGCGACTGGGAAGGTGCCATCCGGAGCAAAAGAACTCACTGGGAGTTGGTCACCGCGACCGGCGATGATTTCACCGAGAACTTTCCTCACGTATTCAGGAGCATCTTCAGACACTGGAGGTGGCATCTCCTTTTGACTTGTGACGTGTCCTGGAACTTTAACTTCAAAGAGATTGGCAAGGGTCTGATCGATCGCATGGATGTTCTTATTAACGACCTCTTCACCTTTTTTACTATAGGTTTTGCGTGTGACATCCTTGATAGCTTCAATAGCTCGGTCTTTCGGAAGAACTCCCGAAACGGCGAAGAAACAAGTTTGCATGATCGTGTTGATGTGGTTGCCCATGCCGGTTTCTTTGGCAACTTTATAAGCATCAATGCGGTAAAACTTGAGCTTTTTGTTAATAATACTTTCTTGAACCTGTTTTGGTAGCGTGTCCCATACTTCCTTTTCACCTGCTTGGGTGTTGAGAAGGAATGTTCCACCAGGAACCGCGTATTGGAGCATGTCGTATTTTTCGAGAAATACCGTCTGATGGCAGCCGATAAAGTTAGCCTTTGAAACGAGATAGCACGACTTAATTGGTTCAGGACCAAAACGAACGTGGGATACGGTGACGGTGCCGGCTTTGCGAGAGTCGTAGACGAAGTAGCCCTGAGCGTAGTTTGGAGTGTTCTCACCAATGATTTTAATCGAGCTCTTGTTGGCGCTGACGGTCCCGTCAGAGCCAAGACCGTAAAAGAGGGCTCGGGTGACTGAGGCTGGCTCGACCGAAAATTCCGGATCGTAGGAAAGACTTGTGTTGGTAAGATCGTCATTAATGCCGACGGTGAAGTTGTGCCTTGGCTTCGGCTGATTTAAGTTGTCATAAACAGCCTTAATCATCGCTGGTGTGAACTCTTTGGAAGAGAGACCGTAGCGGCCGCCGACAATCTTCGGATTTGTCTTAAGCTTACCCCAACCGTTTTCGAGACCTTCTCGGATGGCATTAACGGTATCAAGATAAAGTGGATCACCGGAAGCGCCTGGTTCTTTTGTTCGGTCAAGAACGGCAATTGACTTGGTTGAGGCCGGGAGGCACTCGAAGAAGCGTTTCATGTCAAATGGTCGATAAAGACGAACTTTGAGGACGCCTACTTTTTCACCCTTCTTAGTTAAATAATCAACCGTTTCGTGGGTCGAATTGCATCCAGCACCCATGAGAATGATGATGCGCTCCGCATCGGGCGCTCCGTGGTATTCAAAAAGCTTGTAGGATCGACCCACAAGTTTTGCAAATTTATCCATCGCTTGTTGGGTGAGGTCTGAACATTCTGCGTAGTACTTATTGGCAGTTTCACGTGCTTGGAAGAAGACGTCAGGGTTTTGGGCTGTTCCTCGGAGGACTGGGTGTTCGGGAGATAAGGCCCTTGCGCGGTGTTCAGCGATCAGTTTGTCGTCCATCATGCTGCGAATTTGATCGTCAGAAAGCATGTTGATCTTCGCGACTTCGTGAGAAATCCTGAACCCTTCGAAAAAGTGAAGGAACGGGATTCTTGATTGCAGGGTGGCGGCTTGAGAGATGAGGGCAAAGTCCATCGCTTCCTGCACGGAAGCCGAAGCGAGAAGTGCAAATCCTGTTGAGCGCGTCGCCATGACATCGCTATGGTCGCCGAAGATAGACAGAGCGTGGGTTGCAACGGTCCTGGCGGCCACATGAAAGACGGTCGATGTGAGTTCGCCGGCGATCTTGAACATATTGGGGATCATGAGAAGTAGACCTTGAGACGCTGTGAAGGTCGTACTGAGACCACCTGTTTGTAATGAGCCGTGGATGGCTCCAGCGGCACCGGCCTC
>CAILAO010000985.1 GCA_903832105.1 uncultured Pseudomonadota bacterium
GCAATATGGGAGAAGATATCTCAATAACTACCCAGATACTTTTAAAAATCAACCGAACCGATCCACCGAAGATAGCTGATGATATGACGAGTCAATTAAAAGTCCCGGAAAATGCTTCAACCCAGCCAGTAGATAAAGTTAGCTCTTCTGAAGGAAGAAACTGCAATAGTTGTGCGTTCTACGTCAATCGAGGAACGGTTTTTGATAAATTTGTTTGTACGCAACACAACATCACAGATCCGCAAAAACCTTGCGAACAATATAAAAAGGCTTGATGCAAAAAGTGAGTAAAAGGCATCTTGAAGTTCTTTGGCCCTCTTTTTTTACAGTTAGATTCTTCAAAAAACGATTATAACTAATCATCCGGATCTTCCTTGGGCCCAAGACTACCACAAATTTATTAACGCATGCCCGAAGTTTATTTTGCACATTTTAAAAAATCGCTGTGCAAATATTCCGCTGAAAAGGCTGATGCTTTCTGAGTGAGTTCTTGCATTATTAAAAGCATCATCTTTCTCATGAAACTCACGAAGTGCTTCAAACCAAGGACTTACGACATTGCACGGCTTTGGTACTTCACCTGCTAGAGAAATATTTAACAATTCTTCGTAACTACGTTTCGATGGCAAATTAAATATCTTTTAAGGTATGCGCTTAACAAATTTAATTTATCAAAGAAAAACAATGATTTTATCTTTTTACACTCAATATCACTTCGAGGATTTTTTAGTATAAATTCGCCAATATGAATTAAAGGTTTTGTGCCTTTTGTTTAATCAAAATATTCCCCGTTATCCATCTGATAACCCAAAGCCAGATCCAAGGAATGGGTATAATGAGAACACTTGCTAGAATTGCTACAAACGATCGCCAAAGTAGCCCCCAGCCACTTCCCAGAAATTCGATTTGATTTTGACCTGCTTCAATATTACGACATATCCATCGAAACATTGCAACTGATGCCCAGGCCCAGCCTACCACTGTATACATCGAAAGGCTGCACAGTAAGTTCCATCCTAAAAATGAGCTAAAATCACCCTTAAAAACAAGATTTGTGCCAGAACTTAGCCTGATATTAGAAAAGAACCAACGCGTCATCTTTAACCCGATAGCCGTACTGATCGGTAATAACAAGATCGGCAAGCCGAAAAAAACGAGACGTGAGATCGTAGGATCTTCCGTTGCCTTAGATAATTGTTGGGGAATGAACGCTAATAAAATGCCGATAGAAAAATAACCCCAGACCTGTCCGCCTCGACCCACAAATGAGGCTTTAGTGCCATTGGGAAATGAGAGACTTCGCACGGACCATCGGTACAGGGCAGCTAAACCCCATGCCGCAGGAATGATAAGCATCATACAGAGAGAAGCTAGAAAACACCAACCGAGAGTTTGAAAGCCTGTCCCAGTGAACCCGATCCTCATCTCAGTATTTTTATTCTCACAAATTTTGGGGGGGTGTTCATTCGATGATTGTTGCGCGATGTTTGACTTTAATGCTGTATTTAAAAGTTCGCTCGTTTCCGCAGTATAGTTAGTTATTTGCGGAGGAGGAGATTGTTGAACAATTTTAGGAGGTGCTGGTTCATTGCTTACGACGTTAAATTCAGGTATTTGGCATAACGGTATTGGGAAACTGAATCCAGGTCTCCAAAACAGCGTTTTTTGAGTGATGATTCCGTCTTTTAAAAGAGTTAAAACTTCTTCATCACTATACGGGGATGAGTTTCGATCGTTGATTATAAGAATGTTTCTATTTTTGAGTACTGTATTTGTCATGGACGCACCTCCCTTTTCACGCTGTTTTAGTGGCGCTTTAAGATCAGCTAACGTAGCACAGCCGTTTATTCATGAGAATCACTCCCGCTCTGAGATCATCAACAATCGCACGACATACCAGAATAGTAATGCTACGGCAGAAAAAAGCGCTAGTGACGCTGCAACATACTGAGTTGGTTTATATTCGTTCAATACATTCGACGTATAGAAAAGGATGTATGCGCTCGCGACCGCGATCATTACAACGGTGAACAGCACTCCTAGACTGAACCCAAAGATGATGCTACAAACGATAAGCCCCAAAGCTGCAAATGAAATTACACTCAAAACAGGACCCAAGAATGAGAAGTTCTTGCGCGTGACAAACACCACCGCAGACATCCCACCAAATATCAGAAACGTAAGTATACCAGCTGTAGGAATGATATTGTGGTTCATTCTTGACGCCGTCATCAGCAACGGCAAAAAAATGATCGCCTCCGCAATCACGTACAATCCGAGTCCGGCATATTGCGTCTCGAGAGAAGTTGCGGAACGCGCCCATTTCTCTGCAATGTGACTCACAGCCATATAAGCTGCCAAGACCAGTAGCCAGGAGTACTTGCTCACAGTAAGCAGGCTCATGATCCGGTACGACAGCCCAGGAATATCTAAAAGAATTGACTCAATGAAGGCAAATGCAAGAACGGCACCTCCCAGGTGAAGATAGGTTTTTGTCAGAAAGTCTGCACGCTGGGCGTCGATTGGGTTGGCAGTTGGCGTGGCGATCGGCGAAAAAGCGTTGGAGAAAGTCACTACACCAGGCATACCAGCGGCACAAGGTACAGCTTGTGCAGTAGGCTTAGGACATGATGTAGCCAGCGCCACATTTGCGAACGCCGGCATCTGACCAACAGGGCATGGTGTGGTTGCATTGTGTTGCCATGCGACGCAATTGCGATCGATCTGTCCAGTGCAAAGTAGATTGATAATCTCTTGATCAGAATAGGGTCCCTTGTTCTCGCCGTTAATCACAAGAATCGTGTTTTTAATATCAAACGGATTCATTGA
>CAILAO010000986.1 GCA_903832105.1 uncultured Pseudomonadota bacterium
TTGCGTCTGGAACGGGTCTTACCGGTGGACCTATTACGGGAACCGGTACGTTATCTCTTGCAACATCCGGCGTTACGGCTGGTACGTATACAAAAATTACGGTGGATACTTATGGTCGCGCCACGTCAGGCACAACGCTTGCGGCAAACGATCTACCTAGCAGCATTGACGTGACCAAGATCGGCAGCGGAGTTGTGGATAATACCGAGTTTGGATACCTCGATGGCGTTACGTCAGCCGTTCAAACGCAGTTTAATGGAAGGGTCGCAGGGCCGGCTTCTGCTACCGACAATGCCATTGCTCGATTTGATGGTACTACTGGAAAAATTGTACAAAATTCGAATGTCGTGATCGATGATTCGGGGAATATGGGCATTAACACTACCGGACCAGATAGGACACTAGATGTATTAAACGCTTCCAGCCCACAACTAAGGTTAACTCACACAGATGGTAGTGTTTATTCTGATATACAAACCAACTCAAGCGGAAATACCGTTATTACTAACACTGGAACAGTTGTTCAAGCCAAATTAAATAATATTTATACTGGGCAGATTGTATTAGGGGGTGGAGACGCGGGGGATAAAAACACCTACCTAGACTTCAAAAGTGACAACACATACTCATCCACTAGTCTAAGAATACAAAGAACTGCTGGTGAAAATGGAACCGGTGGTATTTATCATCGCGGCACTGGGGTTTTCTTTATTGATACAATGGAAGCTGCTCCAATCGAATTTTACACGTCTAATACTAGCAGGATGTACATAGCACCAGGTGGCAACGTCGGCATTGGGACAACTTCACCAGGTACTGGCACAACTACTGTTGGAGAAAAACTCGATGTTGAAGGAGGTTATATGCGACTCGGTTACAGTGGTGGCCCGTACCTCAATTTTTATCACCCAAACGCACCAGCAGAACTCAAATTTACCAGAATCGGTTCTTTTAACGGAAACATGATGTTCGAAAGTATTAATGATGCCTATACAACTCCCGCAACTCGTCTTTTGATTCAAGCGACTACTGGAAACGTCGGCATCGGCACGACGAGTCCCGCTCAAAAACTATCTGTAGCAGGCACTATTGAGTCCACCAGCGGTGGTATAAAATTTCCAGATGGGACGATACAAACAACGTCGACTATAACTCAGCAGTCTATATGTGATATGAGCCTAACTGGTCTAACCCATTGCTGGAAGTTAAACGAAGGTAGCGGCACAACGATCATCGATTCTGTTGGGGGGATAAACGGAACATTTTCCGAAGCGGTTTCTTGGAGTCAGGGTATTGTTGATAATGCTCCATATTTTAACGGGTCGACCAGTAATGTTTCTTTTAATCAGTCGCTTGTTGGTATCGGAGGCACGAACTATTCCATTTCTGTTTGGTTTAAATCAGATCTTCAAGATGTCGCTCGTGAGCTTCTATCGCAATGGACCCAGGCGAATAGCGGCAATAGCTTTTACGTCGGAATTACGGGGTCGAATATCCGTTTTACGGATAGTTGGCCAAGTATCGCGATCGGAAGCTGGTCATCAGCGAACTGGCACCACATTGTTTATGTCTCAACCAGCAACAACGCGTATGTATATTTTGACGGAGCGTTAGTTGCAACTAAAGGTAGCGCGCTGACGTATACAGGGTTGGCTAATCTTAAAATTGGTAATCAGGGAGAAGCCCAAGAGTACTGGAGCGGCCGGATGAATGATGTCGCAATTTTTAATCGATCGTTGAGTGGTTCGGAGGTACGTTCCATATATAAGCGCAGCCGATATTAAACAGTTTGAAGTCCAATCGAGACTTCTTGCATTCTTTTATTAAATTTCCATGCCACCTTGACTCCTGACAATATCGCTCAGGCGCCTGGAGATATCACCAAAAGCAGCTTTGTGAAAAAAAGATATTTTCTGGTCTACGACACAAACTTCGACTCCATCGGTTTTTGGGGTCATCCGTATGGTTACTTCAGTGTTGCCGCATTTTTGAACCCGCAACACTAACAAGTCGTCAACGTGTGTGATTGCGACATAATCGCTGAGACCGTGGCTTTTAATGCCATCATCAATTATCTGCAGTAGCGCTTCTCGATTGCTTTGTGGGAAAAAAAACTTCATTCTGCCTCGTCATAAAAGAAGAAGAAAAAAAAGAAAAACTCTAGTCACAATATGTACTCTTCACAGCCGTAAACGACAAGTCTACTGTTATGATGAATTCTCTATTGCCATCATCCCTTCCCTTGGTTTTCGATCAAAAACAGGCCGACACATCCCTCAGTCCCAAGACTAAATTTTATTCAACAAAATAAGAAAACTTCAAGAATTTCCCCTGAAAATACAGACCCTTTCTTTTCACTCCATATTTTGAGCAGCGTGTAATTAGTGGAAATCCTCGTCCATTTCGCCGCATATTGCACAATAATTTAAAATAGCCATTTTCCTCAAATCTGAAAGTTCGAAATTTCAACGTTTGCAATTTGAGGGTAAGGATCTTCATCGTCAGATTTCTATCTCATTAGATTTAATAAACTTTCTATAAGAAAACACGCGACTTTCAAATAAACTCAGTTAAAGTATTTCATTTCAATGTCGAAAAGAGGGCCATGGGAGATAAGTTCACTGGGTGATTTTTTCAGGAGGGTCGATCACATGCCGTTAGTACCAATCGTCGTTGAGCAAACAAATCGTGGCGAGCGTTCGTGGGATATTTTCTCGCGTCTATTAAAGGATCGTATTATTTACCTTGGGATGCCGATCATGGATGAGGTTTCAAATGTGATCGTTGCGCAGCTCTTACTCCTAGAGAGCCAAGATCCAGACAAAGATATCCACATGTACCTAAATTCACCGGGCGGTTCGATCACAGCCGGGCTTGCAATCTACGATGCTATGCAGATTATTCGTCCGATCATCAGAACCTACTGCATTGGTCAGTGTGCAAGCATGGGCGCGTGGCTTCTTGCCGCAGGTAGTAAAGGCAAACGATTCGCACTACCCAACTCTAGAATCATGATCCATCAACCTTTGGGTGGAGCAACCGGACAAGCCACCGACATTCAGATTCAAGCTCAAGAGATTATCAATATCAAAACCAAGATGATCAATATCCTAGCACACCACACTGGAAGGGATCCTGGACGCATCGCGAAAGACATCGATCGGGACTTTTTCATGTCGGCGGAAGATGCAAAAGAGTATGGGCTCGTGGATGAAATTTTATTACCATCTGCAAAAACCCAGAAGGATCCTAAGGATGCATAGGGAAGACGATTTTGAAGTATGTAAGGTTTTTAGAAAGATTTGGTATAGAGGCGATTTGGCGAGAGGGACTTTAAACCAGCGAGGGTAATTCCATGGCGATCAAA
>CAILAO010000987.1 GCA_903832105.1 uncultured Pseudomonadota bacterium
ATTCTTCAGCGACATTCGCGGCTTTACCAGCTTTAGCGAAAAAAGAACACCAGAAGAAGTCGTTTCTATGCTAAACGAATACTTTTCTGTCATGGTTCGCGTGATCTATCGGAATCATGGTATTGTCGACAAGTTTATTGGCGATGCCATCATGGCTGTTTGGGGGGCTCCTCAAAGCACTGGTGATGATGCTTTTTTTGCGGTCAAATCTTGCCTCGAAATGCGCCAAGCGCTTGCTGAACTTAACTCTCTGCGTGTAGGTCGTTCAGAAGAGCCAATTCGGATTGGTATGGGGCTCCACTTTGGAGAAGCCATTTCGGGAACTATCGGTTCCGAGGATCGAATGGAATACACTGTCATCGGTGACACGGTCAATCTAACTTCACGCATTGAGTCTGCTACCAAAGCTTTTGGTACCGACCTTCTTGTAAGCTCAGATCTAGCAAACAAGACTAAGGACCACCTCATCATCGAAAAAGCTGGCGATGTTGAGGTTAAGGGAAAGAGCGAACCCCTCAGCCTGTACAAAGTCAAAGGCTACATAGATCAAAGTGGCCAAGAAGTCCTCGTGACAACCCCGTACTCTGATTATGCGGCAGAGAAAGCAGAGAAGGTGAAGACGTTATAGGCTTCTGCTCGTGACATCTTGATATATCTCGAAATCAAGCAAAAAACTAAAAACACAAACGCGCAAATCGAAAGTCATCCTTGGGTTATTGACCTAAAATCTGCTTTTAACATTTGCTATTTTGCCCTTTTTCTTTTGTCTTTTTGCTTTTCTTTAGGAAATCTCTAGAGCTGCCATATTTTTGACACTCCACCTTCAAAAAACAAAATGCGGTAACATACTAACTGGCACATTTCTCGAAACAACTAAGAAATTCTTTTCATCACAAACATTGATGTTTTTTTTGGGGAGGTTTTATGCAGCCGAGTTTTTTAAAAAGCGAATCGTTCGTTTCCTGGAAAAAGAAAGTTGATAAAAGTGCTTTAGCATTGGCCGGATTTTCCGTGCTGACGTTGGTCATGTCCACAGTTTTAGTGTGGCACTTTGCATGGCCATCCTCGTTAGAGAAGACAACTCTTGAAGGTGACGGACTCTGGGGGATATGGAGCGTGGCAGGATTTGGTGGGCTCATGTCCGCATTTCTTTTGGCCGGTCTCTACTATTTGAGAAGTAAAGTTCTCTCTGACTTCTACGGATATCTCGAATTGACTTTCCGCGAGATAAAATGCACATCAGATGAGATACTACGCGTCGCTAAAGCCATCGCCTCTGGTCACGTAATGACGATGCCAGAAGTAGCAAACTGGCCTTTAGAGACCAAACCAATTCTTCAAACCGTCGATGCACTCATAAAGAGTTTTTTGAACTATATCAACATGAATCCTCTAGCTATGATCGCGGTGGATCGTGAACATAACATTTTGTTTTTAAGCGATGCCGCCTGCAAAATGGCTGACGTCAAAGCGTCCGATGTTCTCGGCAAAAAGTGGTACGATGTTTTTAACATGGAGGAAGGGAAGTCCGCAAATTGCGCAGTATCACAAGCCGCGATTTCAGGAAAAACGTCTTTGGCCTACGGATCAGTGAAAGCTGCCGGAAAGGAATTAAAGGTTTCGTATTTCGGTGTTCCAAGCCGCGACTTTGAGGGAAATATTGTCGGAGCACAGGCGTATATTCTCGATCAAACTAAACGTGTTTTAGCCGAAACAAAAGCAAAGAAGATAATAGAATATCAGGTTCAAGCGACCAAACAGATCGCTTCCGCTTTGGACAAGATTTCTCATGGAAACTTCTCCATAAAAATTTCTACCGACGATACAGTAGCCGACTCCGATTTAGTCGAGATGAAAAAAAGTTTTTCAGAAATTAAGTCATATCTAAATGATATGACTCAGAGCCTTTCGAAACTTATTTCTGAAATTCAATCTTCAGCAAATGAGGTGGCAAACGAGAGTTCCAGAATGTATGACGCAGCTTCACAAATTGCAGATTCGGCATCTAGTCAAGCTGAGGCAGTAGTAGAGACCTCGGAGCACATGAGTCGTTTAGCAAGCGGTATTGAAAAGAAAGCTTGTGACGCGAAAAACACACAAAAAGCCGCTTCAAAGGTCGCTGACGAAGCAAGAAAAAGCGTCGAAGCCGTCCTAAAGGCTGTAAATTTCATGAAAGGTATTGCAGAAAAAATAACAATTATTGAGGAAATCGCAAGAAAAACTGAATTGTTGGCATTAAATGCCGCGGTTGAAGCGGCTAGGGCCGGTGAACAGGGAAAAGGCTTTTCGGTTGTCGCTTCAGAGGTTTCCAAACTGGCAGAAAAAAGTCAAGAATCTGCTGCAGAAATTAGTCATTTTTCTAGTAATGGCATGAGCATGGCGGAAAACGCATGTCAGTCACTCTCCACTTTAGTCCCCGAGATTCTCTCGACCAGGGATTTTGTCCAAGAAATAGCAACCTCTAGTGAAGAGCAAAACGGACACGCAAGAGAAATTAATAAAAACATGCAACATATCGATAAGAACATCCAAAAAAGCGCTGCTACCGCTTCCGATCTGTCTTCTGTCGCTAAGGCATTTGCCAGCCAAGCAGAGAGACTAAAAACTTTAGTCAGCGTCTTCAATATTGAGGACAAAAATGATCATTCGAAATGGCATGGAGCTGTTTCAAAACCGGCGAGTATCCCATCTGCCGTCGGAGTTAAGCCGTTGCAATCTTCTATGGCGAGTCATCAATCCCAAAACGATGTTTCACAAATAGGAGAAGAGGGTAAAAAGGCAGCTTGAAGCCAGGTCTAAATCAAGAGGGGTTTTCAATGAACGTGCATGATGCGAAAAACGCAGGTCATAAATGGTTTATCTTCTTAAGAAATAGTTACTATTACGCAATTGAAATTCAACATGTTGCCGAAGTGTTGCAACTTTCCGCCTTTATATCTGCGCCCATATCTTTGCGAGGTTGCGTCGGATTCTGTTCTTTTAGAGGAACGTTGGTTCCCGTTGTTGATATCGAAAAGTTGGTAGACCAAAGTTTCTCGCAAGAAGCCCCTCTTATCTCGCCACTCGACAACAGTAAAAGTTCCTACATTGTCACAATTTTAAACATCGAAGGCATCCTGATCGGTCTTATTCTCGACAAATTTATCGAGACTTCCGAAATACTTCTTAACTCTGAGACAGATTCTGATCAGCAAAGGTCTAATCCATTCATTGAGTCCGCAATCTCGTACAGATCAGCAGCTCTTTCTAAGATAAAAACTCAGTCATTAAGGGAACTGGCCTCGACCTGTCAAGCTGCTAAACCCTTAGCTGAGAAGTCTGATTTTTCCAGACAGGACACCCCTAGTCATCAGCAGATAATGGATCTGCTTTGCATCAAGATTTCAGACACTAAAATTGGAATTCCGCTTTCAAACGTAGTCGAAATTATAGAAGGCTTCTCCGTATCCCCACTATTTCGTGTATCCAAAATAATCCGCGGACTGATTAATCTGCGTGGCCAGATTATTCCTTGTGTTGATATTTCGGAATCACTGGGATTACCAGTTAGAAAACTCCTGGAAAATAACAAATTTGTTATTTTGCGTTTTAATGAGAGGGATCTGGCGCTCTGCGTAGATAGCGTTTCAAAAATTTTTCATTTCCAACAGGAACTATTTCAAGACATCGATAGTACGCTCTCAGAATCCAATGCGGAATTTCTGGGCGGGATCATCGAGGCTAAACCAGAACGAGTCTTTATGTTGTGTGTCGATAGCATTTTCAATTCCAAACATATCGTTCAGTATGCCGAGGCTATATGAAAATAAAATACCCTTTAAATCTTCTGAATTCATCAGAATTCGACAGTCATCAAGTGGGTTGTTCACATCTTGAAAAGGAAACAATCTCAGAATTGGCGCAATACTTCACGGCAACTCTCAACGAAATTAAGGCTGCTGTCACTCGTTCATCGATAGAAAGCAATGAAGAATCGTTCGAAACGACCTATCGGCAGGCGCACGTTATCGCAAATATTGCATCCATATACAATTTACCAAAAATCGGACACTTGTTAGCGATACTCGAGTTTATTTGCGATTCGGCGCGAAACAGTTTTACTTTCAAGCAGCACTCTTTTGACTACCTAATCAACATTTTAGCGGACACCTCTTTCAAGATTCTTGATGACTATGAGAAAGCTAATGTCAACAATTTCAACGCCTGCGACATCGTTGACGAGTGTAAAACATATTTGACTCCAGTTTTCGAAAAATGGAATCTTGAAGAGCCGGAGTTTAGCACACTGACAGAACAAATTGATTCCGTCGACAACGAATTGGTCAGCTCTTCGACCCAACTAACAACTGACAGTGAGAATAGCGAACCGTCGAACAACACGCGTTCTGAAGATTTTAAGAGGGAAAAAGCCAGTTCGATTGAGGTAAAAATCAAAGACATTCCTTTCGGCGATGAGCCAGAAAATTTAGATATTCCCATCGATAAGCTTGGGATCATTAGCGAATTTTATGAAGAAAATATCGAAAACACTTCCCACATCGGGCGGCTGCTTGTTGAGCTTGAAAGCTCGGAAGACCAAAAGCCAATAATCAATGAAATTTTTCGACTTTTTCACGGCTGTAAAGGTGGGGCAAGGCTTTTAAGAATTAAGAAGATGGAGTTTGTTACCCATGCTTTGGAAGGTCTGCTAGATTTGATGAGAAAAGACAAACTTTCCGTTTCTTCTCAAACGATCGACATTTTGATCGACGGCAAAACGGCTGTCGAAGCAATGTTAGAAGAAGTGGCCTCTCGGGGACCCTTGATAACCAGACTGATGCCGATCGCGCAGAAAATAAATGATCTGGGAAAACATGAAGATTCGCTAAATATGCCAAAAACTTGCACCAAGATCGGAAGTGACTCGTTGCCAGCAGAAGTGGCGACCATTACTGAAGTCGCAAACAAATCCACATCTGAAGAAAGTCAGAAAAAGCCATCTCGCTCTGAGGAAAATAAAATCAGAGTCAGCCTTTCCGCGCAGAGATCTCGTCCTTCTGAAACTATAAGAATCAACTCTGAAAAGCTAGACGAGTTACTTAATACCGCGTCTGAAATATTCATCACCAGAATCAGGTTTCAAAATGAAATTTCTTCGATTAAACAGTTACTCAAATCCTTTAAAATGACATTAAGCCGAAGCCGTGACACATCCATTGAAATACCACACATACAAGCCGAAAACCATGTAGCTGTGGATATCGACAAGAACTCCGACATGACTTTACATGAGGAGTTAAACCTTAATTATCTGACGATTGATGAAATCCAGAAGCAACTGCAAAAAAATTTGGAAACACTTGAACATCTAAGCGCAAGGCTGCAAACAGGGGCTATGAGTTTTAGAATGGTTCCAATTTCCCATTTGTTTGAACGCTTTCCGATTCAAGTGAGAGAAATGGCCCGAAACCTAGGCAAGAAAGTTCGGGTCGAAATTAAAGGTGGCGATACAGAGCTCGACAAGGTTTTAATTAATCGATTGGCTGATCCATTCTTACACATGTTAAGAAATTCACTTGACCACGGCATCGAAATGCCCGAAGAGCGAATAAAAATGGGGAAGCCAGAAACTGGATTTATTCAGCTAAACACTTATTATCACGGGTCCTATGCAGTTATTGAAATAAATGACGATGGAAAGGGAATCGATGTTGAGAACGTTTTTTCCAAGGCGGTGGAAAAACAATTAGTTGATCCATCAATGCGACACAAACTTTCCGACAAGGAGATATTTGACTTTATTTTCCTGCCAGGATTTTCGACCGCATCGAAGGTTACTGAAGTTTCGGGTCGAGGCGTGGGGATGGATGTCGTAAAAACAGCAGTTAATCAGCTTCAGGGAACGATAGAGATTGAGAGCGCCTTGGGTAAAGGCACAACTATCTGTCTCAAGCTTCCTTTAACTCTTGCTATTGTACGAATTTTATTGGTGCAGGAATCTTCGCTGCAGTTTGCTTTGCCCATTTTGAACGTAGAGGAAATTCTTACTGCCAAAAAAGAGCAAATCAAAAAGGTTGGTGAGCGGCTGCTTTATGATTATCGCGGCGAAACAATCCCAATGACAGCGCTTTCCAGCATATTGGACTTTTCTTTAGGCGACTACCATAAAGAGGATATTCATATCGTCGTCATTACAGAAGGCAAAAGAAAGCTGGCTTTGATGGTCGACGAGGTTCTAGGTCGACAAGAGATCTTGGTAAAAAATCTCGGAAACTATCTTAAAAAAGCACCATTTGTTATGGGTTGCACAATATTAAGAGATAGTAAGCTGGTCTTAATACTTGACCCTAGTGAACTAATGAGTTTCTATTTGAAGTCTCCGTTAAAGAGTCTCGACGTTAACAAGATGTCTCACAGCCACTCCATAAGACGTCAGTATAGTATTTTGGCAATCGACGATTCAAATATCCAAAGAGATCACCTGAAGCAGATGTTTAAGTCGGCGGGCTACACAATCGATACCGCAGAAAACGGATTTGAGGCTTTGAAGGCGTGTCGAAACAAGATGTACTCGGCTTTTTGTGTTGATGTCGTTATGCCACTGATGGACGGTTACGAATTCATCGAGCGCTTAAGAAAAATTGAAATGTACAAAAATACTCCTGTATTCCTAGTTACTGTGAGAGACAGTGAACTCGATAAACAAAGAGCCGCAGCTCTTAATGTAACGAAAAAATTCACGAAACCCGTAGAAGAGAGAGAGCTTATTTCCGTTGTTGACTCCTACTTACTAAAGAAGCCCGAAGCGGAAAAACAGAGCAATTCCAACAATAAACTTGCGGCTTAAAGGCGACACTATGAAGACCAAAAGTCATCACTCAAACAACGTGGTAATTTCAGTTGAAAATCCAATTTACCAAAAATATTTAATGGGCGAATTTTCCAACGCTGGCACAAAAGCCAACTTTGTTGATTACGACAACCTAGTTTACGTTGTCGCTGAAAATCCATCAGGTTTTTTGATCGTGCAGTCCGACTCGCATGAGCTTGAGATTATCGAAATCGCCAAAAAGCTTAAAAGGCTATTTCAAGACGAAATTAAAATCATATTTTTATCATCGGATTATAGAGTCGAAGATGACGTTGGCTCGATTGTCGACATATTCATTCATTATCCTGTCCCATTTCAGGAACTTAACATTTTACTAACTGAATATCACGAATCAAAAAAGCGAATCCTAATTGTCGACGATTCGAAGTTGATTCATAAACATCTCTCGCAACCATTGGTTGAAGCTGGCTACGAAGTTGTAAACGCTTATGACGGAGAAGAGGGCCTTAAAAAGGCAAAAGATGAAAGGCCGGATCTCCTGATTTCTGATATTGAAATGCCAAAAATGAATGGGTTTGAACTGTGCAGTTCCGTGAGAAGGGATCCGAATATTGGCGATATTTACATTATCATGTCAAGTACTTTAGGTTCGGCAGCAGACCAAAAAAGAGGCTTCACTTCAGGTGTTGACGAATATATTACAAAACCAGTGGTCATTCCTGAGCTGCTAAACAAGTTGGAAAAGCTATTTAAAACAAAAATTGTTGGGCGTGAAAATGTTTTAGTCGTAGCCCCCGACATGAATGTCAGTAAGAACGCTACCAAGCTTCTTACTAAACAGGGGTTTTACTCGAAGAGCGTGCCGTCACTTAAAGCGGCCATTAAGCTACTGAGCAAGATGAACTTTGATTTGATTATTACGGAAGCAGAGCTTCCTGATGGTAACGCTATCGAGCTATTTAAAAATCTCAAAACTCTGCCAACTTTGAAATTACCCGCCATTTTGGTTCTTACGTCTCAAGATAATCAAGCGGAAGCTAAGATGATTCTAAATTCCGGGGCTGATGGCGTCATTCCTAAACCTTTTACGCCTGATAGCATTATAGCCAACGTGGAAAGGGCCATCGCCAACAGAAGAGCGCAACTGGAAAAGGCTCTCATTGAAAAATATGTGTCCAAAGCCTCCCGAAAAATGGCCGTTGAGAAATGCATCCTATCGGGCTCAGAAAATACCGCATCTGCTAGAGCTTACAAAAAGAACGCCACAATCTTTTTTAGCGACATAAGAAACTTCACTTCGCGTTGTGAAAAGTATCCCCCTAAAGTCGTCGTTCAACAGATAAACACCCTATTTTCGACTATGACAAAAGTTATCATGAATTCAGGCGGGGATATTGATAAATTTGTCGGTGACGCCTGCATGGCTTTTTGGATGGACGAAAATCCTCTAAGATCAGCTGACCTAGCGATCCTTTCGACTATCATAATGCAGCAAGAAATAAAGAAAATGAATGATAGCAATCCGCTATTCAAAGAAGACCCACTGTTCATTCGATTCGGCCTTAATACTGGTGAGATTATTCTTTGTGACATTGGCGCACCAGATGCTCGAATAGACTTGACTATGATTGGAGATCCCGTAAATCTCGCTTCCAGATTTGAATCAGCGGCAAAGCAATATGGTATCGACAACCTTCTGAGTGAATATACTATCAGACCCCTACTGGAAAAATATTGTGCTCGATTGATTGACCTGATCAAAGTCAAGGGAAAAGAACAACCCGTGGGTTGCTACGAACTTCTAGGCAAAAAAAATGAAGTAGCGTCTACAACTTCCGAACTGGTCGAAGCTTACAACAGTGCTTTTTCTCAGTATCAAACGGGAAACTTCGACGACGCGGAAAAACTTTTCAATCAGTCTGGAAATCTTGAAAAAAACAAAAATTCCCTCAACCCATCGCAGGTTATGTTTTCTCGTTGTCAACACCTAATGAAATCTCCACCACGGGAATGGCGCGGTGTTTGGGCTCTTACCGAGAAGTAGATGAATATCAAGGCGGGGTATCGAATTTTAGTGAACAACTTCGCGCTTAACAACGGCAGTATTTTGATCGTTGATTTCGGAAGCAGTCGGAGTTGTTTTCAATTGAATTGCGGATTTGAAACTTGCGTATAAAAACCGCTCATACTGTTCGAAAGCTGCATCGAGGTTTCCGCGGTCTTTAACCTCTTGAACTTCGAGACAAAACGCCAACGTATTTGCACGCCAGAAAGCCCAATCTTCAAAAGCTCCTCCATCACCAAGTCCACCAGCCGTTTTGATCTCATAGGAATTCAATAAGGTTAGATTTGATTTTATCGATTTTATCCAGCTTGCGTAAATATATCTCTGTTCGAAGGTAACCTGACGTTCAGAAAACCTAACTTGCTGATAAGAACTCGGCGCTACAACCCAATTTACATATCCATGTACGTCAACTGCGGCCGTATAATGGCCTTTTTCAATTATTTGTTTTATTGCTGCGGTCTCCGGTTCGCTAAAAGCTGAAGCGCCTGGATTCCCTGATGTTCGGCCCCACATAACTCCGAAGTTTCTGTTCAAGTCGACCTGATTAGCATTAAGACGTGACTCTGATTTGGCGCCATCAGGGTTTGCGATAGGAAGGAAGTCAAACGTGACTGACTCACCAACATCTGACGAAAGTTGATTAAGAAGGCTTTTTCCTTCACTTATACGATTCATAAGCCACGCGGTAAAGGTTGTTGTACCGGTTTCGTTTCCATGCAATCTGCTCTGAATATAAAATTTATGCTTTGCCGCTCCATAAGTCTCGTGGGAGGTAGGAAACCTTAGCAGGCGCAGCTCCTCGCCATAAATGCTTTTTCCAGATCCACCAGACTGCTGTGAAAATCCTTGCGAAGAAAAAGAAAGAAAAATAACAAAAAGAGAATATGTAAGAGATCTCCAAAACACCGCACAACCCCACATCCAGATCAGATAAATCAAGTTCCTTGCGACATCTATTTCCAAAGAACACCAAGATCACACGGCAAAAGCCGGTCCACTCCGCCTTGTACGTAAGCAAAGTGCGGGCCACTAGTAACTTATTGTTTTTAAATGACTTTAGTCGGGATTTTAGTGTCACTTTAGGGGATTAATGTAAAAGAATTAGACAGATCGAGGTGCGCTACTATGAAGTAATTCTTCTGGTACCTCTACTTTTTTTAGCAAATAAATCCGAAAAGGCCTTTTTCCCCCAGGGTAAACGCATTTTAATTGGCTCCAGTCCTGGCCTTCAGGACGCAGCATGCAGGAAGTCAGGATTTCAGGGGGTGGAAAATCAGAAAGGCAGGAATC
>CAILAO010000988.1 GCA_903832105.1 uncultured Pseudomonadota bacterium
AAGGGGCTGATCTCCTGAAGCTTGCCCCAGAGATCGATCTTCTCGTTGGTCCCGGAAAATTGGGTGAGTTGCCGCGCCTTTTATCTGCTTTTCAAAAGCGAACACCTCATACAGTTCCTATTTCGGATCGAGTGGTTTTAGGCTTTGAAAACCGCGAGACAAATCAGCGCGGTGAAGGCTTGTTAGAAGCACCGCCAACTTTGACAGGAAAAAATGACATTTCGCGCTATATCGATATCGTTCAAGGGTGTGAAAATTTCTGCTCATATTGCATTGTTCCTTATACGAGGGGTCCCGTTTGTTCAAAGAAGCCAGATGTGATCTTTCAAGAGGCGCGAGCGCTTTGCGCTGCTGGCGCGCGAGAGATTACACTTCTTGGTCAGAATGTGAATAGTTATGGTTTGGATTTGGTTAAGAAGAATCAGTTACCGCCTCCTTCTTCATCGGGGGAAACACCTTTTATTCGCCTTTTAAAAGAGTTAATGGAAATCCCCGACCTTTTGCAGATTCGTTTTACGACTTCGAACCCTTTTGATTTTACACAAAGTCTTGCTGATCTTTTTAAGACCCATCCAAAGATGGGCCGCTATATTCACTTGCCACTTCAAAGCGGAAGCGACAGCATCCTCACCGCTATGAATCGCAAGATCACTGCCAACGAGTATCTCGAACGAATCTCATGGCTCAGATCAGCAGTGCCTGACATCGGGATCTCAACCGACTTCATCGTGGGTTTCCCTGGCGAAACTGATGCTGACTTTGAGGCAACCTATAAACTTGTCCAAGATGTTAAATTCAGCTTTGTGTACTCTTTTAAGTATTCGATTCGCAGCGGGACCCCCGCAGCAACTTTTGAAGGTCAAATTTCAGAAGACCTCAAAGAACGCCGATTGGCGCTGCTTAATAAGCTTCAAGACACGATCACCATGAATCAGCAACAAGCGGAAATTGGCGCTGTGCGCACCGTTCTCTTCCATTACGAAAGCCCTAAAGTGCGTGGTGCTTATTATGGGCGCACAGAACACTTTAGGCTAGTTCGAGTCACCTCTGAAGAAAACTTGGTTGGGAAAAGCCTTCCTGTTAAAATAGTTGACGGCAATAAAACGGCTCTCATTGGAAAATGTTTAAAGTGAGGTTGATATGACAAAGATAAAAGTTGGTATATTATTCGGCGGACGATCGGCAGAACATGAGATTTCACTGCAGTCTGCAAAAAACGTTATTGAAGCTCTTGATAAGGCAAAATATGATGCGACGCTGATCGGCATTGACAAGGAAGGCAAATGGCACTCCTTTCAGGATTCCGCATTTCTTCTTAACGAGACGAACCCGAAACTTATTAAACTTAACCAATCATCACAGACTGAAGTTGCTGTTGCTCTCGGAACGTCGGAAAGACCTCTTGTTCCAGTTTCTTCAAAAAAGCCTCATTCGATGATGCAAGAACCGATGGGCGTTGATGTTATCTTCCCCGTTTTACACGGAACTTTTGGCGAAGACGGCACTGTTCAAGGTCTCCTAAAACTAGCCGGAATTCCGTTTGTTGGAGCTGACGTGCTTGGTTCTGCTGTAGGTATGGATAAAGACGTCATGAAGCGTCTACTTCGCGATGCCGGCCTTCCGATCGCGGATTTCCTTACGTTCCGACGCTTTGAACGAAGTGAAATATCATACGACAAAGTTAAAGAAAGACTTGGGGAGCCATTTTTCATCAAACCAGCCAATCTTGGATCATCTGTCGGAATCTCGAAAGTCAGCGACAAATCAACCTTTGAAAAAGGCATCGAAACGGCATTTTTTTATGACAATAAAATTGTCATCGAAGAAAACATCACGGGACGAGAGATCGAAGTTGGGGTTCTAGGTAATGAGCACCCCATCGCGTCGATCCCTGGTGAAGTAATCCCCCATCATGACTTCTATTCCTATGAGGCCAAATATATCGACGCTGATGGCGCGGGGCTCAAGATCCCCGCCGAGATTTCTGATGCTGTTGCTGCCGAACTAAAAATGATGGCTGTCAAAGTTTTTAAGACTCTTGAGTGCGAAGGTTTAGGGCGCGTCGACTTCTTTTTGGTCGATGGAAAGAAAATTCTTGTCAATGAAATTAACACAATTCCTGGTTTTACGAAAATAAGCATGTATCCACGCCTTTGGCAGGCGAGCGGCATCCCTTATGCAGAGCTGATCGACCGCCTTCTCCAACTGGCAATCGAGAAACATGAACGTGATAGCCGTCTAAGAAGTTCGGTTTAACAGTAGGTGCCCCAAACTCAGTGGTCCTAAGCGTGACAGAGCGGTGGTGTAATTTTGACGCACACTGCCAAATCCTTAATCGGCTCTATTGAAAAACGTCATATCCAATGAAAGACAACTATCTGTAATTACAGATATATTGATATAGGTTTTAACCCGAAAATTGGATTAAAACTTGCATATATTTGGTGTGGGAATCCATACTTGGGGATTAGGGGTAAGAAGCGTGTTGAAAAAACTCACAATTTTGTCGCGATTTGCATTCGTCATTTTTCTTTTCGAAGGATGCACCGATAGCTCAAAAAAAGAGAACTCCTCCCCTGCGGTCAAACCAAAGCAAGACGCTTCTACAACCACCGATGATCCGAAAACAGAAAAGCCCGGACTCGCATTAAAAAATGTCTACGAGATGGTCATCATGGGAACTGACGGGAAACGCCTTTGCGAGGGTGAGATCGAGCTTAACATGCTCACGAACGCAAATATCGAGGTCGGTGACGCCTCACTAAAGTGCCTTGGCTACAGCGTCCCAGTAAAACAGTTTATTCCCGATATGAATAACGAAGAAATGGCGGGATCTGTCGAGGTGAGCGGAGGTAGTGGTGAAACTGACAAAGTCCTTCGAATGCCCTCCATGGGAGTTTACAAATTCAATCCACCAAGGCCGATGCTTGTTGGGCCGATTATTCAAGATACATCGAGCCTTCAAGGATATTCCGAAGAAAGGGACTATATCGTCACGGGTACGAAAGATGGCAAAGCGGTCGAGATGGGTGGCAAGATTAAATTGTTTGTACTCTCTATTGATCAAACCTATCAACCATCCGATATGAAGGAGCCTTTAGACCAGGTTATTAAATGGGAAATGGATGCTGAGGGTTTTTCTAAAGCCGTTCCCGCAGAAACTCTATGCTTCGAACGCTATGAAATGTGGTGGAATACGAGACCAATAGCTCTCGCACGGCTTATTATCGAAAACTCAGCGAGCGGTTTTATGGCGGCTGAAGAAAGCAAACCAGGTTACTTGAAGGCTCTTGATAAAGTAAGTGAATACTTTCTTGGTAAAATTCGCATCGAACTTAACTTAAAGAAATTTATCCAACCTGAATAATTTTAGGAGTTCCCTCGGTTCATGCAGCGCGCTTGAAGCGCCCACCAGGAAATTGAATCGTCGGAGCGATAGACCTGAGAATCCGATCCAAGAATGTTTTGATGACAAGATTCTCGGGGGTCGAGTGATCAATTGGAATTAATTCACCTTTATAGTTTTGGAGAATCCACCGACCTTCCTTTTTCTCAAATAAGAGGTCGAGTTTTCCAAGTCGAATACCCTGTTCTCCCGCTTGAACGATAGGAACGGTTCGTCCGCTTGGGGACCGTACGGCGAGAGGCTCTTCTAAAAATGTATGTGAATCACCTCCGATAATGGCATCTATCCCATCAACTTCCGCTGCAAGTCTGTTGTCTGTCGGAATGTCAAGGGCGCTAGAAGCGTCGGCGATAACCCCAATATGAGTTACGGCAATGAGAATATCACATTCCTTTCGAGCGGCAGGCACGAATGTTTTTGCAGCTTCGATAGGATCTGAGATGGTCCAACCTTTCGTTTGAGGATAAGCCGCAGATCGCGGTGCTGTTAGCCCTATAAATCCGACTCGCACCGAACCATAAGTCCTGACAACAAACGGATGAATCCCTTCCAAAGGAAGTTTCGTATCCCCAACAGTTAAGTTTGCGGCAAGCCACGGGAAACGGCTTCTTCGCATCAGGGAAAGAAAGATCTTTTGTGATTCTACATCGCCAGTCGCTTTAAATTCGTTATTTCCAACCGTCATAACGTCGTATTGCATCATATTCATCGTTTCGATTTCCGGCACCCCAAAAAACCGTTCGTGCCAGGGTCCACGTGTGAATATGTCGCCAACATCAACAAGCGCTAGAGGCCCAGGAGTTTCAGCCTTAACCTTAAAAATAGCTGTGGCTCTTCTAGCAAGTCCTCCGACATCTTTTTCGAGAACGACGGAACCTTCTTCACCTTGTGGGTAGTCGAAAGGCATCATCATGCCATGTAAATCGTTCGTATGTAAAATGGTGAACCGCCACTCTTCACCCGCATAGACTGTCGATGCCAGTAAAAAACAAAACAAGAAAATAAGTTTTTTTTCCACGTACCACGTCCCTTGGCGTTAATCTTTAGAAACAGACTACTGAATAGTCGAGAACTAAACAGAAAGCAAGAGGACGGAGCAGATCGACGTTTTATCGAAATAAATCTGTTTATACAGGCAGATAGACATCTCACGCAGGACGGGGGTGTCTGTCTTCGGAATTAATGTTAAGATTTTGATCATATGCGAAAAGGGATTTGGATAAAGGTTCTTCTAGTTTTGGTCGCCGCTGTGGCCCTGCTTCCTGTCTTGGCATTATTCGGAAAGGCTACGGAGGCTTTTGATCTGCCATTTTGGCAGCATCTGACAGGGACAATTCTTCCTTACTACATCTTGAACACAATTCTCCTGATGATCGGGACCGGGTTTCTCTCACTTTTTTTCGGACTTCCTTGCGCTTGGTGTGTCGCTCATTACAACTTCCCCGGAAAACAGCTTTTCCAATGGCTTCTGCTCCTGCCTCTGGCGTTTTCTTCCTACATCATGGGCATGATCTATAAAGACTTATTGAGTTTTTCTGGCCCATTTCAAACACTATTTCGCGGCATCTTTGGGTGGACTTCGCCATCGGAATATTGGTTTCCGGAGTGTTCGTCCCTTCCTGGACTGGTTTTTGTCTTATCGCTTGTACTTTATCCTTACGTGTTTTTTCTCGCTCGCACAGTCTTCGAACATCAGGCCAACGCCTATCTTGAGATCGGCAAGTCTTGCGGACTCGGAGGGTGGCGACTTGCCCTCCGCGTCATTCTTCCAATCGCGCGCCCTGCAATTGGCGCAGGACTTCTCTTGGTTTCAATGGAAACATTGAGCGATTTTGGTGCTGCAAGCCTCTTCGGAGTCCATACTATTTCCGTAGGTCTATATACGCTGTGGTTTGGTTTTCATAAAGCAATCGCTGCATCGCAACTCTCGATCGCTGTGATCGTTTTTGTATTCTTTACCATGAAAGCAAAAGATCTCATGAGAAGGGAGCCAACAGGAACGATTCCGATCGTTCGTTCGACGGTTTTTTTTCCAAGACGTTTACGAGGGTTCGCGGCTCTTCCACCTTTCGCGATCTGTTCTGTGCCCGTCATACTTGGCTTTATCGCGCCAATCGCGGCTTTGTTTGTGTGGATCGTGCAATATTTCGACCAAATCCCCCTTGAAGAATTTCGTTCGGACCTCTACTACTCTCTTGTGGTCGCTTTGTCTGTGGCGTTTATTTGCATCCTGGCAAGTATGATCGTTTCCGTTGCCCAGAGACGCTTCAAAGAAAGTCGGCTTGTACCCATTGCGGTCCGAGCCTTATATTCCATGTATGCTTTACCCAACATGATTTTGGCCATAGGCGTATTAATCCTGATCGGAGCCCTCTACAGTCAAACATGGGTTCAATGGCTGGCGAATTCGGTAGCTATAGTTATTATTGCTCACTCACTTCGCTTTTTTGCGCTTGCATTTTTCCCTATACGTTCGCAATTTCAACGCATTCCTGAGCGGCTTGATGAAGCCGCTGCTGGATTTGGTATCCGCGGATGGCGTATGTTTTTTAAGGTCCATTTACCGCTTGTGATCAGGGGAGCCTGGGTTGGGGGGCTTCTCGCCTTTGTGGATTCGCTTAAAGAATTAACCATGGTTCTAGTTCTTCAACCGTATAATTTTCAGACGTTATCCCTTCGCGTTTTCTCTTACGCGAATAATGAACTTGTCGAACAGTCCGCGCTTTGGGCCTTTTGTATCGTACTCGTTGGCGCATTACCCATACTAATCCTTAACGATCGTCTCCGCATTGAGGCGCCGACGAAGGGAGACTAAGTAACGACATGCTTATCTCGGAAAACATCTGTAAATCAGTGCAGAAGAAGATCATTTTAGAAAACGTTTCGTTCATGGCACGTCCGGGCGAAATCGTGTCGCTCTTAGGACCAAGTGGCGCGGGTAAGACAAGCTTTCTTCGAGCAATCATGGGCTTTGAACAGATCGATTCTGGCCGCATTCTTTTTGAGAATCACCTCCTCTCCAGTGAAAAGGGAGTTCATATACCATCCGAGGAACGGGGCTTTTCAATCCTCTTTCAAGAGTTTGTCCTCCTACCTCATCTCAACGTCGCAGAAAATATCGGCCTTGGTTTGTATAAACTTTCATCCGAAGTGAGGGAACGTCGCATTGATGAGCTTCTGACGTTGCTTCACATTGAACCCTTAAAAGAAGCTAGAATCCATGTTCTTTCTGGCGGCGAACAGCAACGAGTCGCCTTAGCGCGCGCACTCGCAACAAAGCCTCGATTGATTTTGCTGGACGAGCCATTTAGTAATCTTGACAAAAATTTTAAGCATCAGCTTTTTAATGACTGCAAACGGATCTTAAAAGAAAACGGCACCACGGCTATTCTCGTAACCCATGATCACACTGAAGCCTTTTTCTTTAGCGATGTAATCTATGTGATTCGAGATGGCGGGATTCTCCAGTACGGTTCCGCTCGAGACATTTACGAAAATCCACTCTCTCCTTGGATTGCTTCTTTTGTCGGAGAAACAACGACATTAACAGCGGATGATTTCGTATTTCTTTCCCGAACCGAAAGAGCCCAAAATCCAGTAGATTCCTCCACCAAAATTCTGGTCCGCCCGGAATGGTTCCAGATTGAACATTCTAGTGAACCTCATTATAATGGGGTTGTCGAAGACGTGCATTTCATGGGACCATATTGTGAAATCAGCATTTTACTTCGTTCAGGATCGAAGTTGCCGCTTAAAAAGTGGGGCTTCTCGACGTTGAAAAAGGGTGAACAGGTCACTGTTCACGTTAATAAGTCTCTTTTTTTTGCTAAGGAGAACTAGTAATGAGAAAGCTTAAACGCATCTGTTTTATCGTCTCTGCGCTCTTTGGTTTTCAGTCCATAGCTCTTGCAGCTCCGAAAGAAATTAAAGTCTTGACCGACCGAACAGACTTTCATCTTAAACCACTTTTTAAGAAGTTTGAGGAAATTACAGGTGTCCGAGTAGATGCCGCCTTTGTTGATAAGGGCCTTCTTCCCCGGCTCGAAACTCGCCCCTCTGAACCCGATCTTGTTATCACAAAAGATGCGGAGCTGATGGTCCTGGCTAATGAAAAAAAACTGCTGACACCGTTTAAGTCTGCTTCTATCGATAAACGCATTCCCGTTGAATTTCGCTCAAAGGATCATGCATGGCTTGGACTATCATACCGAGCTCGCGTAATCTACTATTCAAGGGATCGCGTGAAGCCGGAAGAACTCTCGACATACGAAAATCTGGCTGATCCCAAGTGGAAAGGACGTGTTTGTATCAGACCAGGAACCGATGATTACAATTTAAATCTCTTTTCGCAGATGTTAGAAGATCTTGGCGAACAGAAACTAAAGACATTCTTGCAAGGACTAAAAGCAAATCTAGCGGTGCGTCCTCAGGGTAATGATCGCGAGCAGGCAAAGAATATTTTTGAGAAGAAATGCGATGTCGCAGTTGCCAACACTTATTACATGGGCATCATGCTTTCAGAACCAAAACAACGTGATTGGGCCGCCGCAACCCGTATCTTTTTCCCGAATCAGCAAGCGGGAGGAACATACATCCTCATGAGTGCGGCCGGTCTCACCAAAGCGAACCGTGACATTAAAAGCGCGACTAAACTCTTGGAGTTTCTCACCGAAGAACTTGCTCAAGATCATATGAGCCAAGTGACGTTTGAATATGCTCTAAAACCCTTTGGCGACTTACCGCCTATCGTCCAGAGCTTTGGTGCTGAACAACCAGGTATTGAAAATGGCGTCTTCAAAAAGAAGTTGATACCACTTGAAAAAATTGCAAAGAACCGCGATATCGTGGTTAGGCTTTTAAACGAAGTTAAGTTTGATGAATAGAATTTGGAATGCTTCGGCGCAAACTGATTAGAAATGAGCAACATTAACACCGAAAGTGACTATCGTACGTCTTTCTGTCACGCGCTTATTGTCGACGCCGATGTCTTCGGCTTGAGATGCCACTTCAAGCGCGAGAATACCGGCGTTAAGCGTGAGGCCAAGCGACACCCCAGCCTCATTATATCCGGTTCTTAATCCAAAGGTCGTATAGCTGCCCATGCCTCCAATAAGCCATTCGAGTCCTAGTTTATGCTTCTTGTGAAGTGATATTTCTTTGTTACTTATATGATCTTCTTCAACGATAAAATTCAAAAGGCCCCAGCCCTTACTAAGGTTGGGAGAATACGAAAAACCAACGGTGAAATCTTGCTCAACTTTTAAATCTTCGCTATCTGATGAAGAAGATTTATAATTCGTTCCTCCCAGGTTTTTTACTGAAAGGCCAAGAGAAGGACGTCCCTTATCCGCAAGCCTCCAAATAGCACCGACGTTATTCGCAACGCCCGTATATTTTGTCGAAGCGTCGTTGAACGCGGAATTTCGTGACGATTTATCAAGCATATCAAGATAATTAAAATCACCTACTGTTTCCTTTCGACTGAGGTAAAATGAAGAGAACCCCAAGTAAAGTCGTCCTCCTGGATCACAAACACTTGCGCCGACAACGCCTCCTGTAAGTGTCCTATAACGCGCTTTGATGAGGTCTGTATCTTGTCCATAACTCACAGCAGCAATTTGATGATCTGTAAATGGCGCAACCAGCAAACGTCCAAAAACAACTCCGAAGGCAGCAGTGGCGCGTGCGTACTGTCTCTCGCCTTCGTTGGCATTGATAATGGTTCGGCCGACGGTTGTGTCACGTGTGCCGTCTTCACTTCTAAAATCCTTAATAACAGAATTGGTGGCCTTATTAACGCCAGCGCCCACGAAAGGAAAATAGACTTTTCTAGTCAGTGGGGCCTTTTCTTTTCCCCAGTGCAGACCGCCGATACCCGCCGGGTTATAGTACGCCGCGTCAAGATCATCCGCGAGTGTTGACAAAGCACCGCCTAGTCCGGCAGCTCTCGACGAGATGATAGGGGCTTCGTCGAGAATAGTATCTTCGTCAATAGTCGGTGAGGCTTCCCCAGAAGATGCTTGAGCGTAAAGCAAAAAGAAATTTGCCTTGAGCAG
>CAILAO010000989.1 GCA_903832105.1 uncultured Pseudomonadota bacterium
AAGAGAAGCTCGTTACGGCTAATCTCCTAGTTATTAACAAGGATTATGTGGAGGTTAAATTTCTGGCGGATGATATACATGAACGTCAACTTTTCCCTAATAATTTTTTATATTCTGAAATGATAAAATGGGCAATAGGTCGCCAGGTAAAATTCATTGATTTAGGGGGTATACCCAATACAATGCGTTCCAATATCGAATTTAAAAAAAGCTTTGGCGCCAAGGAATATCCGCTTTACACTCACTACTTTTTCAGGAATTCGTGGCAAAAATTTATTTTTAAATTTAACCGGCGTCTCCTTTATCTCAAGAAAAATCCAAAGCTAATTCTTAAGAAATTATTTTCAATAAAATCATGACGTTGCTTTACTTAGTCAGCCAAAGATTGCCCACCGAAAAAGCTTATGGCCGGCAAATAGCTAAGATGTGCTCAAAATTCGCCGATCTTTCGGGGGTGGATTTAGAATTAATTTATCCGACCCGGCATAATTTAATCAAAGAGAGTTTTTTTGAATATTATGATATTAAGGATAATTTTCGGATTAGTAGAATTAGCGCTCCCGACTTTAATGCGCCGGGCTTTCTGGAGGTTTTAGCTTTTGGTGTCAAAAATATAATTTCGGCTTTAATTTTGGCGCGAGCTGTCTTAACACGGCATCCCGATGTCGTTTATTCGCGTGAGGAATTACCCTTGTATATTTTAAGTTTTTTCAGGAAAAATTTAGTTTTTGAATCGCACAAAATGCAGATACCAAGGAAATTTATGTATCGGCGATTCAAAAATAATGGAGTTAAGATAGTCGCGATTGTGCAAGCCCTTAAAGATGATTTCTTAAAAATTGGTTTTGAGGTCAAGAATATTCTAGTCGCTCCAGATGGCGTTGATTTCGAAATTGTTAACAAAGAGGGAACTTCACCATCTGATAAGGGCACAGCCAGAATCTTATTAGGTTTGCCATCGGGCCAGAAACTGGCTGTCTATACTGGCAGTCTTTATAGATGGAAGGGTGTTTATGTTCTGGCGGATGCGGCGAAACTCATGCCGGGTGTCCTATTTTTTGTTGTCGGGGGCGATGAGCGTGGCGATGAGGCCGAGTTTAAGCGTTATCTTGTTGAACAGCGCATAAATAACGTTAAGGTTACTGGCTATATTAAATCAGAAGAAACAGTTCGAAGTTATCTCGCTGCGGCCGATGTTTTAATTTTGCCCAATTCTGCGAAGGATAAGGTATCTCAAAAATATACCTCACCCCTCAAGCTGTTCGCGTATATGGCCTCGCGACGGCCAATTGTCGCTTCTGATTTGCCATCATTACGGGAGATTTTAAATGAAAACAATTCTATCTTAGTAAAGCCGGATGACGCCCTTGCTCTGGCTGAAGGTATTAAAAAAGTATTAAATGATCCGGTGTCGGCTAGTCATATGAGCAATCTTGCTTTTGAAGATGCGAAACAGTATACCTGGGAGAAAAGAGCCGAGAGTATAATAAATTTTATGAATAAATAATTATATGTATAAGGAAAAAAAAATTAGTGTCATAATCCCAACATATAACGAGGAAGGAAGCATAAAGCAGGTAATTGAAGGTTTTTATGCCACTGGTTATGTTGATGAGGTTATCGCGGTAGATAATAAAGCCAAAGGAAAGACGGCAGAGATAATCAACGCTACCAAGGCCACTCATATTAAAGAATACGAGAAGCTTGGCTATGGTCACGCGATTATGCGGGGACTGAATGAAGCGACGGGAGACCTATTGATTATATGCGAAGGAGATGGGACATTTTCTCCCGATGATCTTGAAAAATTTTTAATATACAGTCGGGATTTTGAGGTTGTTTTTGGCACCAGAACTTCCCGGGCGGCAATCTGGTCCGGCGCTTTTATGCCGTTTCCGGTTCGATTTGGAAATTGGGCGGTGGCTAAATTCCTAGAGGTGATTCACAATGGCCCGACCCTAACTGATGTCGGCTGTACCTATAAATTAATTTCTCGCTCGGCTTTAAATAAAATAAAAGACCTCTTCCTGTATTCCAAAGGTGACGGATGTTTTTCACCGGAACTGATGATTTGGATTCTTCGAAGAGGATTAAGGCCAATAGAGATACCTGTTAATTTCAAAGAAAGAGTCGGTGAGTCTCAATACACGGGTGATACTTGGAAAGCGGCTAAGCTTGGATTTCGGATGTGCCTCCTTATTTTGAAGTATAAATTTATTAAGATATAATTAGAAAATGAACAAATGGTTCAATAAAAATAACATTATTTTTGGAGCTATTATTGTTGTGATGGCTGTTCTGCTTTTTCAAGGAGTGCACCAAATCTATCATCAAGACGAATACACCTGGGTAGGTCTTGTTGATCACAGTGATAAAATTGGATGGGATGTTCATCCGCCGGTAGCCTTGTCCTTGCTAAAAGTTACCGGTTACCTATTTGGTTATGGAAATCTGCGCGTTTTGCCGGCCTTTTTCGCAATTTTAAATCTCATCCTGCTCTATTTTGTCTCTAAAAAATTGTCGGCCAACAAATCCGTGGCATTATTAGCCGGTTTTCTTTTTGCTTTTAATGTTTACAGTTTGATTGCCGGTTTGCAGATAGATATAGACGGTGCCATTCTGCCGTTTTTCGTTTTGGCCTCCTACAATGCTTATTTACGCATCAGCGACAACAAAAGATTATGGTTTCCCATTTTTATATTGTCATTGATAGGCGGCTTTTTGACCAAGTTGAGTTTTATTCTTTTTGTTGGGGCGCTCATCGTTGATTATTATCTTGCCCACAAACATGAAAACCATTTTCAGTTAAAAAAAATTGCGTCTTTGTCCGGATTGGCGCTGGTGCTTTTTGGTTTTGTAGCCTTGGCCTTCAATTTTTTCAGTCCCGATAAATTTAGTCACGTGTTGACCTACGCGGGGGGTTTTAAGAGTTTTGATTTTCGTTCCCGGGCCTATCTGGACCTTGGTTTCAAGATTTTAAAGTCATTTGTTTGGCTTTCGCCGCTTCTGTTTCTGCCGGTATTTTATGCTTTGGCAAAACCAGACCTAAGACATAGATATCGTTTTTGGCTAATCTATCTTTTATTTAATTTTACTTTTTACACTGTTCTTTTTGATTTTTCAAAATTAACTATTGAGAGATATTTTATGTTCACAATTGCCCCAGCGGCTATTATTGCGGCGGAAGTTCTATATCCTTTTTTTACAAATTTAAAGAATAAAAAATCCTACTTGTCTGTAGCTACGATTAGCATTATTTTGACTGGAATAGCAACTTTGGTTTTGTCTTTCAAGTACCAGATTTTACCTCTGGACCCCAAAATTGCCTATTTTCATTACCTGAAATCTTTTAACCTGCGCTTTCTCATACCTTTTACCGGAGGTTCGGGCCCGATTGGTTTTTATTTTTCAGCAATGTTTATATTTTGGTTCTGGGCACTGATGTTTTTAGCCTTTGTCGGCTATCTTTTTTGGCGCAAAAAACAAAATCTGCTCTTAACTATTATCGTTGTCGCCGGTTTAATTTATAATACCCTATTTATTATTGAATTTTTGCGGGGGTCATTTTATGGCAGTGTCCCTAATATTGCTCGGCAAACGGTTGACTACGTGAACACTGACCCAGATATTAAGCTTAACCAAGTTATCACATACTACAATATTGCTCCTTGGGATTTGAAAGTTAGCGGTAAGTATGCCTCTCGCTTCTATACGGCTCCGACGCGGGATTACTCCGCGACATTGACGAATTCCAGAGGTTATTATATGATTGTCGACTTTCCGGCGATTAGCAAAGATTCACTCTATTGGCATCTGTTACAGCGGTGTCCAATTATAAAGCAGTTTGACGACAAAGATATCCACTCATATGTCTTTGATTGTCACCGCCTTCCCGCCTCTAAAAAATAATAAGTATCCTAGATTCATATGAGTAATCACTCAATAGTAATCGTTACCGGCAGTAGTGGACTGGTCGGATCCGCTCTGGTTTCTCATTTTGCCAAATTAGGATTTCAGGTCCGGGCTTTCCAGCGTGAGCCCCTTAAAACCAACAGTCCAGCGGTTGTCTATTATCCTTTCGATTTAAGCGATGTTCAGGATAAGGGATTTGCCGGCGCTGATTATTTAATCCATTGTGCCTACCAGCCCGTTATCAGCAAACGTGAGAGAGAATCAGGCAAGAATATAGATATTGAAGGAACCAAAAAAATAATTGCCCTGGCCAGAAAACATAACATCAAGATAATCTTTCTATCAACTGTATCCGCGCATCCGGGTGCTAGGTCTTACTATGCGAAAAATAAATTATTGGCGGAGAGTTTGTTTGATACCAAAAAGGATTTGATTTTGAAACTCGGGCTTGTAATCGGAGAGAGCGGCGGACTTTTTGGAAAAATCGTATCCAGTTTGAATAAGTATAAAATAGTGCCCTTGATTGGCGGCGGTCAGCAACACATTCAAACGTTAGCCCTAGATGATCTTTGCCGGATTACAGAATCGGGGATTAATAAAAATATTTCCGGTAAATACATGGTTGCCCATCCGGACGTGATTACAATGGAAGAGATATATAGAAAAACGGCAAGCCATATCGGGGCTAAACCATTGTTTGTACCGGTACCATGGACAATTACTTATCAATCCTCAAAAATAATAGAACAAGTAGGCTTAAAACTCCCGTTCACGGCGGAGAGTGTTCTGGGGCTCGGGGATATGAAAACTTTTGATATGACTCCGGGTTTAGCAGCGTTCGGGTTGAAAATTAAAGACTTCCAAACGACATTGAATCGATTAAATTTTGATAAGATTTTGAATAATGCCAAATAATAACTCAGAAAAAATAAACAATCAGCCCGACCTATCAATCGTGGTTTTGTGTTACAAAAGCGGTAAAACAATAATTCCTTATGTGGAACGAATGGAAAAAGAACTTCTAGAAGGGGGAATGGAAAGTTATGAATTGGTTCTGGTGGGAAATTATTTGACTGGAACTGACGACAGTACCCCCACTATAATTCATGAGTTGGCAAAAAATAATCCAAAAATAGTCTCTGTAACGCTGGAGAAAAAAGGGATGTTAGGTTGGGACGTGATAGAAGGATTTAAAGTGACCAGGGGTAAAGCAATTGCTTTCATTGATGGAGATGGACAGATGCCCTCAGCGGATATCGTCCGACTATATAGAGTTCTCAAGAGCGGTGAATTCGATTTGGTAAAAACATTCCGTAAAACGCGGCTAGATGGAGCTTACCGACGGTTTATTTCCAACTGGTATAATTTTGTTTTTCATATTCTTTTCCCTGGCGCATCTTTTAGAGACGTAAATGCCAAACCGAAGTTAATGACCCGAGAAGCCTATAATAAGATGGATCTTTCCTGTGATGGCTGGTTCATTGATGGCGAGATTATGCTTGAATCTATGCGGCATGATATGAACGTGGCCGAAGTGCCCACGGTATTCCATAAAAACGAATGGCGGGGAAGTTTGGTCAAAGTTTGGACAATTTTCGAATTTTTACAACAGCTGGCCAAATACCGGATTAAATACTGGTTTAATAAATAAAATTTAATGGAAGCCCAATCAATAAAAGAATATGAAAGACTGGAAAAATATTATTGGTGGTTTGTCGGCCGGCGCCGAATAATAGATAGGGTTTTAAAAAAGAATTTTTCGAGCCGGGCGTTAAAGATTCTTGATTGGGGATGCGGACCTGGCGGTAATTTTAATTTTTTAAGCAAATACGGCCAGGTCACGGGTGTGGACGCGTCAGAAGAAGCCATCAGAGATTGTGAAGACAAAGGTATTCGGAATGTGGTTAGGGCACGAGACATGAACGAATTTAAATCCGGTACCCAATTCGACCTTGTGACTAATTTTGATGTTTTGGAACACGTCCAAGAAGACGAGCAATTTCTTTTGGATTTGAAAAATTTTTTGATTCCAGGCGGTTATGCCCTGGTAACCGTTCCGGCCTATAAATTCTTGTGGTCCGGGCTGGATGATGTGGTCGGGCACAAGAGGAGATATACCAAAGAAGAAATTTGCGGTAAATTCAGCCGTAGCGGATACAAAGTGGTCATGGCTTCATATTTTATCTTCTTTCTTAGTCCCGCTTTTATCTTAGTCAGGATATTCCAAAAGATGATGAAAACAAACATCAAGAATTTAAATCAATCCGTGATTGAGCTTCCGAAGTTTATCAATCAGATTCTAATTTGGATTTTAAATTTGGAATCTTTAATAATTCCGCGCTTTAGCTTGCCGTTCGGCACTTCAATAATCGTGCTCGCTAAAAAACAATGAAAACAACCGATCAACAATTCGGGCTGCTTTTAAAAGACGCCTCTTTTGGTTTCAATTCTGAAACAAAAAATGATGAGGTGTCTAATTCCGCAAAAACCATTATGAAACGATACCCCTGGCTTTATAATTTTATTAAAAAAACTGTCGGGCCGAGCCATTCGCCGGGGAATCGTTATAATCTTAAGAAACGCATCGATGAATTGTTTGGGGATAAACTTGGCGGCAAAGTAGTTCTAAATCTTGGTTCGGGCACAAATCGCATTCATCCGGAAATTATCAATGTGGACCTGTTTCCTTTTAAGGGAGTTGATGTGGTGGCTGATATTTGCAATCTGCCATTTAAAGATAGTTCTGTTGACGGGGTAATCTGCGAAGACGTACTGGAGCATATCTCTCACACCCATCGTTTTTTAAAAGAAATGTCCAGAGTGATAAAACCAAGCGGTACGTTCATTTTAAAAATTCCGTTTTTGTATCCATATCACTCTTCACCGGATGATTTTTTCAGATGGACTAAGGATGGCATGATGCATACCCTTAAGGAATATAATTTTAGCGTCAAAAAAATTGGAGTCCACGGCGGTCCGATGGGTGCTTTGCAGGGGATTTTAATGCATGTTTTCGCAATCATGTTTTCTTTCGGTTCAAAAACCGCTTATTTTTTCCTTACCCAGTTTTTTATGGTGTTATTCTCACCATTGAAATTATTGGATCCATTGTTCATGTTGTCCCCGTTTGCTCTGGATGTCGCCTCCGACATCTTTATTATCGCCGAGAAAAACAAGTAATAGAGTGGGGTTAAAAACGATTTTCCCAGCCATTGACAAAATGGCTATTTGTATGCTATAATACGGGGGTGCGGTAAGGGAGGCCTTACTCACAGTTTCAGCTAGACCTTTCACATCTTAAACATTCAAGGAGGCTTCAGTGCTGTCATTTCTGATGCGGCTCTGCAGGGAGCCTCGTTTGGTCCTGCGACGAATATTTGAATGCGTCTTCGTGTGGGGAGAACCCACTCCTAAGGGGAACCTACAAGATGCGCAACTCATCGTCACTCAGGCGATGCCGGACTGTGAGGACGGGGCGTTCAGTGATTCTAATATCGCGACCGCCGACATGGCCGAGCGTCTCCAGAAAGAACTAGGGATTCCAATTTTCCCGCAAGCGGAGGTTGGAAGAATCCTGTCGTCTCGGGGCGTGAAGTTAGCCGGGACCACGAAGTTTTTCGGGACCGTGGCACTCACCAACAAGGAATACCCTGGAAGTCATGGTATCGCCCGGCTTCAGAAAAAGTTGTGCGATGAACGGGGCTGGACGAAGGTCCTCCTTGTCGTGCCGTATCCCCACGCTTGGCGGGCGCTCTGGATTTACGAACGGCTTGGTCTGGAGGTCATCATCCCTCCCCGCCTGCCGAAAATCGTGTTCCAAAAGGGCCTGACCCAGAAGCGCTGGGATTCGCCGTTCACGGCGTATCCATACGAACTCGTTGTTCGTCTGATGTCGCTACTCATCGGGGTCATCTAAACCTCGACCACTGTTCACTAAAGAAAGCTGCCCATCGGGTCCGCTTTTCCGGTGAGCAGTTTTCTTTTTCTGTAGAATTAATGATCATGTGTGGTGCTTGATAAATAGGGCATTTTTTGTTAGATTATTTCGGTATGAACGTACCCAATTTCTCTGGGAAACATGATTTTGGGACAGCAAGCAAACTAATAAAATGAATCCAAATACTAAAAATATAGTCAAAATCAAGCCGTGCAAAAAAGTCGTTACCTTTAATCCAAAAACAAAGAATCCTAATGGTTGGGTCTTAGAGGTTGTAAGCGATAAAGACCACTTTACGAAACACTTGCGCGGGCAAATTTATTTAACCGTAGCTAATCCGGGAGAGTTCAAAGGATATCACATGCATGCCGATGCCGATTATTTTGTCACTTGCCTGAAAGGCAAGATTAAAGAAATAATTTATAAAAATATCAATGAAAAGCAGGAGGTTAAGATGGGTGATGGAGGTTTTAAAACTGTATTTTTGCCACGAGGGTATCCCCATGCTATTCAAAATATAGGCAA
>CAILAO010000990.1 GCA_903832105.1 uncultured Pseudomonadota bacterium
GGATAGGTTTATTGGCAATAGGCAGCATGACCTTGGGGCGGGTAAAGGTAAGAGGCCGCATGCGGCTGCCCTCTCCAGCGTCAACGGTCATGTGTATTTTTCATATCCCGCAATCGAAGCTGGACATGAAGTTACGGGGGTGAGGTTGTGGTTTAAAGACGGGAAAGTGATAAAAGCCACTGCCGAGAAAAACGAGGAATACCTCTTGAAGACCCTCGATACTGATGACGGAGCCCGGTTTTTGGGGGAGTTTGCTATTGGGACTAATGAAGGTATCCAGCAGTTTACTCGTGAGATTCTTTTTGATGAAAAAATTGGGGGTAGCTTTCACATGGCGCTCGGAGCAGGGTATCCCGAAACAGGATCGACTAATGAATCAGCTATCCACTGGGATATGGTTTGCGATCTGAGAAACGGTGGCGAGATCTGGGTAGACTCGCAACTAATGTATCGTAACGGCAAATTTTTAATCTGATCTACCGCTACGCAGATATAATCCGAGGGTTATCCCTATAATACGCTAACCCAAAAAGATTAACCTTGTAGCTGTTATATTTTACTTCCAACGCTTGTTTGTGTTAAGAATATAACAACTTTCCCGGGAGTGATTTGTTGCTGGCTGAACTTGTAATAAAGTCTTTTGGAATAATTGACGAGCTTAATATGAGTCTCGTCCCGGGTCTTAACGTTATTACTGGAGAAACCGGGGCGGGAAAGTCACTCGTTATCGATGCTATTGAAGCTCTGCTTGATGGGCGTCTGGATGAAGAAAGTATACGTTTTGGAGCCGATAGCTCAAGGATTGAGGCTGTTTTCTTTTTGCCAAAGAGCCCTGTACGTGAGCCTCTGTGGCATTTGCTTGCAGAAAAGGGTGTGAACCTCGAAGAAGATGAACTGGTCGCAACTTGTGAATTCCGCCGTCAGGGACGCGGGGTGCTCCGCATCAATGGCGGGGCCGTAACGCGAGGTCTTTTAAGGGAAGCCGGCGGTTTACTTGTGGACATCCACGGGCAAAGCGAGCATCTCTCATTGTTTAACAAGAAAAACCATTTGGCGTATCTCGACGCCTATGCACATTTCGAAGAACAAAGGGCTCAATTCGCTGAAAAAGCGTCCAGCCTGTTCGCTCTTCAAAGCGAATTAGAAAAAATACAAACAGCCTCTGCAGAACGATTTCACCGAGAGGAAATTCTCCACTATCAGATTGAAGAGATATCCCGGGCGAAACTAAAAGAAGGGGAAGAAGAAGCCCTTATTCAAAAACGGATTGTATTATCGTCGGGCGAAAAGCTAAAGGCTTTCTCGTATGAAGTAAACCAAGCGCTCAACGGTGATGAAGGCATAGGCACAACTGTTTTTTCTCTTTTGAACCGCGCAATTCGTTCTATGGAGGAATTAGTTGCAGTCGATTTGTCTCTGAAGCCACAGCTGGAAATCATGGAAGGAGCTCTTGCCAGTCTCGAAGAAAGTGCCCGTGACATACGATTTTATGAAGAAGGGCTAGAATTTGATCCAAGAGAGCTGGAAGAAATAGAAAGCCGCCTTGAAA
>CAILAO010000991.1 GCA_903832105.1 uncultured Pseudomonadota bacterium
AGTTGGTGAAAGGTCGAAATTCTCCGCTTCTTTTGAACCGAAACTAAATATTTTCTTAATAACGACATTGACAAAACCTACGTATTTGCCAAACGATTTAAGAACAGTTCCCATCTATAAACTCCTATTAATTTCCTAATGCTAAATCGAGAAATTTGGCAAAACCAATGTGCCTCACCGCTGCGTAGTTTCCTAATCGGCAGTGTGATTTCAATATGGTGCGCCTCGATTGAGACAAAAGCTGATAACTAAATTTTATCAACTCGCGTGAGAAGCTCAATCCATTTCATCCAATCCTTCGTGTTATTCTCGAATTGTTCCAAGATTACAATGACTTCTGAGTCTGTTTTTCTGAGAAACCTTGACTGTGTGACATTTAGTGAAAGTTGCAAATTTGGGCATTTAATAGCTTTAATCGAGTTTGTCTTAAAATTCACGTTTTTAAAACGCACCCCGTGTACAGAAATATCCAAAGCGTCTGCTTTAGTTTCATTGCCATCTTCATTCACCCAGTAGACTTCCAGTGCTCCTTCCGGTACTTCAACCCGAACCTCAAATTTTTTATCAGAAACAATTGAAATATTCTTTTTTAAAAGCTTGTTTTTTATATCACCAGCCTCTTCCAACACTCCCTTTACTTTTCTACTCAAATAGTCTGCCGCCGCAGATTTGGCTGTATTTGCTAAATCAAGAGGCATTTGAAGCTTTCGATCAGCTTTTTTGTCGCGCGCTTTTCTTGTTTCCTTTGAAATTTCGGTTGTCGCATTTGCCGAATATCCTTGTAAGGTTTCTTCACTTAGATTTGTCATGTTTGTCTTTTTCTCCTTGAAAAAGGTCCGTTTGCGAAGCCATACTCGCATCACAACTGCTAAAATGATGCCGAGTATTGAATAAATCACCCAGGTGTTTACTCTAAATTCTTGGGTCTCCTTAACAATCTCACCGGTATCGGACTTCTCGTTTAAAGACGGCTTTTCGGAAGCCGCGTCTTTTACCAAAGGTTCATGAGTGGAAGCAGGAGACTCTTTTATAGGTTCGCTTTCTTCTTGATGTATTGAAGACGCCGCCTTTATTAGATCCTGTATGGGTGAACTTCCTTCGTCGATTGCAATCGGTATGTATTGAGCCCCAGCTATTTCCGACCAACGTTTTAGGTATTCCGAGTGACCGGAAATGTCCCAAATAATCAGTCTATTTCCTAAAATACCTCTTATCTTTGGCAATGCCGCTTCGATAAGAGAAATATTGCGATTGTGAAAAGCAGCTCCGACTTTGTCATAAATTTTTTCCGGCGATTCTTCAGATTTCTTCATAAAGTAATATTGACTTAATAAATCCTTATAACGGCCGTCTTCTCTAACGCGCTGACTTAAAAAGCCAAGTTTTTTATCAAAAACCTCTGGAACTCCATCAGAAATAATAAGAGCAAATTCTACGTCTTCAATGTTTTGCTTTTCGACAAGATATTTAAATGGTCTTTCCAGGTCGGTAGAACGTCCTTTGACCTCAAGACTTTTAATCTCACGATCAATCAGATCGATTTCGAATTCTTCACTAATAACGAAGTCCAAAAGTGTTCGAATTCTTTCATCAAAACCGATCAGAATGATTCTATAAGGCTTTTTGAGCGTTTTTAGAAAAGCCAACATCCAATCTTTAGATGCTAACTTGGAGTCATGCTCGTTGGTCGAGCCAGATTGATCAAAGAACACTACTATTTCTTTGAAATCTTCAGAAAAAGCAAGCGGTGGAAATAGTGAGCAATATGCGAGTATCAATACGAAGTACAGAATGGGTTTTGTCGAGCAAAGCATCCACCGCTCCGTTGTCCAAAATGTAAGAAAAACACGAGTTGATAGTCTCAAGATTGATTCAACGACACCACTTCGAGATATCAATGATGGTCAAATTTTCACTATCATGATCCAAATCTATTAAAGCTGCTAAATCCTTACCAAGAGATTTGTAATACTCATCTCTACCAGTGTCGCCATCCTTGGTGTCTGTCTTAACTAGGGTTATTACATCCAAACTTTTTTTGAGATTTTTCTTAATCTTGGGCAGGGGGGGGGCCACGTCCAGACGCTTTTCTTCACCTCTATCGTCAACTGAAGTCCTTATCTTTTTAAACATGACATTAATGTACCCAGTCATTTTTCCTGTATAAAAAAACGGTTTCGCAGCAATACTATTGTTACTCATTGTGCCTTCCTTATTTTTTCGACGGTTTTATCCTCTGATTGATCTATGAATTGGTCTATATCGTTTAAAATAGGATACATGGTCGACTGTTCTATATAGCAGTCGTTGAATTTGAAACCACCTTCGACCAACGAGTGGTAAAGCAATTCACCACTCAAAGCAGCCCCACCGCCAATAACCACTAGCATGTCAATACCTTTTGTTGTATTTGCGAAGTAAGACGTTATGATATCAGAAACAGCTGCATAGAAAATCTTGTTCAAATCCCACCTGACGTTATTCAAGACTTGGGTTACATCAAAATCTTCTCCGTTTTCTTCTGAGTCGATTTCCTTACATCCTAGCTCGACTTGTTTCACCATCCATAGGAAGGAAATATTTTCACGCTTGCTTGACTCCATCAACTTGGCAATACTTTTGAAGTAATCACCCGCGCCGTTATCAATTAACCTGGTGGCCTCGACGCCTTCATTAGCACGGACAACATAGACACTCGAATTGTTATATCCGATATCGACAACCAAGGCCGAAGTAAACCCTTCCTTTATTTTTCTTATTAAACCGAAAATTCCATCACCAGCGGACTTAAAATCAATATTGACTCTCGCCGATTTTGTCAGTCTCCGTCGATCATATCCTCTGAAAGCGTCAACCACCACGCGATCGTTATTCCCTGTCATCATTTTTTCGACGACTCTGCTGAAAATTTCTAGTTTTCGTGGCGAGCCAATGACCAAAGCTATTTCCAGGTCATCCTTTTCATCAGTATAATCAAAAATGGCCTTTTTCAGTATCAGTCTACCGACTAAATCGCTATATGTGAAGTCGCTAACCTTCTTGTTAGTCCTGTCATTAATCATGCCAACAGTCACGTTAGTGCAGTCATATCCAATTTTGTAAAATTGATCTTCATGCTCGTAATACAAGATGTTTTCTTTTTTTTCTTGAACTGGAAAGACGATGGATGGAAAGAAACTGCGGCCAATAAATTTTCCACTTCCTCCCGTATAGTCATATGCGACAATCTTCGTGTAAAAATCACCTGGGTCGATGAATATCCTCTTCGCCATCTTCTTCCCAATTTGGGTTCTTACCCCGCAAGCTCCGCCGGAGTTAAAATTTAATCTTTTTTTGCGCAGCCTGTTTTCTGATGTTCCTATAATTTACTCTGCTCTCCACGCTTTTTGCCTTGTCCGTGACAATCAATTTTGCAGCGTCTTTAGGCCGAGTTTCATTGATCTTTGTAACCGATTCTGCCGTGGATGTTTTTGCTATCTTAATCTCTCTAATAAAGTTCTTTATTTCTCTAATCTCGTTGTAAAGGTGGGGACTGTCAAAATTTGTCGCTTGTTCTTCTCTTTTTTCCAGCAATATATTTAGATGGTCAATTTTGTCCTTTGTTGTGCGATACAAATTTCCTGATACAACCCTTTCAACCAATTCCTGAAAAACGAGTAAAGGTTCAAGACCACCACTCTTGCTTCGATCCAACAGTTTTAAGTACAACTTTAGAACAAGCTTTAACACGTCCTTTGAACCTTCAGGATGATGTGCGGCAAACTTGTCCAAAAGCTTTTTTAATTCTGGATCTAAAATAAGGAGACTTTTTTCCATATAGTTTACTTCCTGTTATTATGTTGCTTCACCTGCATCGCTGGTAACATGGTTAATCTTGAAGCTCGGATCAACATCTTTGCCAAGTTCTAACGCGACTTGGTCCCTTGCAAGAAGCATGAAACCCACACAGTTAATAAATCTTGGGTCAACACCCAAGGTGGCTGGATTGATCACTCTTTCGTTCGCAGTTTCTTTAGACCAACCGTAGAACGTCCCCAACTCCTCTTTTATCGTATCAAACAGGCTATGAGCACCCCCTCCAATCACAGTGAAATAATCAATCGTCTCACCTCGATTCGACAACGTAACGATATCACTGGATATTTTTTCTACAATGCGATGGGCCATGTCGCGGGATTCTTGTTCCAATAATTTGCTGAAGTCATATACGCCAACCCCAGGGACATCTATTTTGTACTCCTTCAATGGAAGCCTTTCCATAACACGTTGCTCTGGAATTTTAAATTTTTGCTCGCTTGTTTCAAAGATGATCTCACTAATGTTTTTTGTGATCGTATACATTCCTTCCGCAACAGAATCAGAAAGGTTGATGTCTGCCTCATTGTTGATGATTGGCAGTTTAATCCATGTCCCGTGGCCGATATCAATGACATACGTGTTATAAACATTCATGTTATATTTGCTGAACAAGATGGCCATATAGGCACCGTACGCCTGATACTGCATAACGGAAAAATCAAGTTGTATTTCAACGTCTTTGATCTCATCGGTGGCGACGTTTTTTGCTTTTATCTGGAGCATCTTATGGCCGTTACGGTCAACCAGTCTTTCCTTTATGTAGGAGAAGAACTTTTCAAGAATATTCTCACCATGACGAACCGTAATGCCAAAACCAAGCCCAACATTTTTCATAGGTTTACCTTCCTTCTCCCTCTCCACATTGAGAAGGAAAAGGCCAGCCTTAATGGCCAAAAAGGCATCCTCGAAATTTCGGATCAATCCTTTGTGAGTAAACCAATTAAGTTTTTCTGAATTTCGGGTCATCGCTCCTACATAACGCCAAGAATTCCGACTCTCGTCAAAAACAGCTAAATTCCTAATCCATCTCTTGTCAGGAGAGCGATTCATTAACCGCCAACTCTTCTCCATGCTTTCGCTCAGAGGAGATCCGACGACCGACGAAAAAACAACAATTTTATCATCGCAACAGAATTTGCTAGTGGAAGTTCCAAGTTCACCTCCTACCGGGATACAAAATTTCATATCTGACATATCGATCTTCCTCCCTCACTCAAGATAGGTCTTCAACCTCTTAACAAACATCTCTTGATCCTCAAATGGCTTGGATAACGCCCCCTTTGCGCCTTTAGATAGCGCATTTTCAATGTCTTTATCGTGGCTAGGAAGGTGGCTCATCAAAACCACAGGGGTGTCCGGTTGGACCTTCTTAGCAAACAGCAGGATACCCAACCCTGACACACCAGGCATGATGTAATCCGTAAGAATTAAATCGTATTTTGTGGTTTCGATCTCTTTAAGTCCCTGTTTGGGGTCAGAAAACGACTTGATCTGGAAATCCTTGCCTAATAACTCATTAAGCAGATCACATACATCCGGGTCGTCGTCAAGCACCAAAATAGACCGTTTGGATAAGGATTCTTTTTTGGTAGCTGAACCGCATGACTCATCTTTCGTTCCTTTATTCTTTGACACCACCTTTGAATCGGGAAGGAAAATTTCAAACGTCGTGCCCTCGCCTACCTTCGACTCGCAAGAAATCGCACCGTTATGCCGCTCGATAATGCCGTATGAGATAGAAAGCCCAAGCCCAGTGCCTTTTCCAACTTTTTTGGTGGTATAAAATGGAGTGTAGATCTGTTCTTTCACCTCAGAAGACATACCACAAGCATTATCCCGGTGGATGATCTTGACCCCGCCGTCGGTCTTGACAACAATGATTTCGATACGTTTTTCGCGTTTGTCCTTGACATCATCAAAAGCATCCCTGGAATTTGAGATGAAGTTTTGAAAGACGCTTTCCAATTTGTGGCTGCTTCCCCACACCTGCGGAATATCTTCATCAAACTGCACTTGCACTTTGATGTTCCGGTTCTTAAGCTGCTGGGCCAGCAGAATCATTGAGTTTTCGATTGGTTCTTTTATGTCGAGTTCTGTCAAATCCTCTTCACGCGACTCCCTGGCAAATTCGCGCAAGTGATTGATGATTTTTTTCATCCTTAGGGCCGCATTTTTAATCTTGCCAGCTTCTATTTTTACCGTCTCCATCTTGTCAGCGTCCAGTTCCAAAATATGCGCAAATCCGAGGACCGCTGTAAGAGGGTTATTAAGTTCATGGGCAATCCCAGCACTCAGTGTTCCAATAGAGGCTAGTTTGCCTGCCTGAAAAAGTTGGTTTTGCAGAAGATCCCTTTCCTTCTCTGCACGTTTTCTTTCTGTGATATCGCGTGCAACATGGACAGACTTCTGAGAGGATTCCTTTTCATCCCCTACGAGATAGGCACTGACATGAAGCCATTTTCCACCAAGGTGCTCTTCGCATACTTCCACATCTGCAGGGTTCCCCGTCTTGAACGCGAGGACAACGGGACAGAAGTCGGGAGGCGAGTTTGTCCCATGGAACAATTTATAGCACAAGCTTCCTACGACATCTTGATTTCCAAAAAGGTCTTTTGTTTTTTGATTTGCTTGACTGATCCGCATATCTTTTCCGATAATGCATACACTATCATGAATGGCATCAAACGTGTCCTGCCACTTTTTCGACGATAGAAGGAGCTTTTCCACATGCTCATCCAGCTTTCGACGCATCTCTTGCTTTTCTAACGCCCTTTTGACCGAGATTTCCAATTGATCAAAGTCAACCGGTTTCTCCAAGTAATCAAAGGCACCCTGCCTGAGTGATTGAATGGCTGTTTCCACTCCGCCGTGACCAGTCATCATGATCACCTCGGTCTCTTTTGAAGCCTCCTTGATCTTCGTCAAGACCTCCACTCCATCCATCCCCGGCATCTTGACGTCGAGGATCACGATGTCCGGTTTCTCTTTCTCGAAAGTCGCTAGGCCTATCAGCCCGTTCTCGGCAGAAAACGCCTCGAAACCTTCCAGCTCCAGGAGGCGATACAGTCTTTCCCGGATCATCTTTTCGTCGTCTACGATTAGTATCTTAGACACAGGTAGCCTCCAATGGCAGTATAACTTTAATCTTGGTCCCTTCGTTCTCTTCACTATCCACTTCTATTTTACCTTGATGGCGCTCAATAATCCCATAGCATATAGGAAGTCCCAGTCCTGTAGATTTACCCACTTCCTTGGTCGTAAAAAAAGGTTGAAATACTTTCGAGGCCACCTCTTTTGACATCCCTAAGGCGTTATCGGCAATACATATCTCGACAAACTTAGATTCTGGGTGGTGGGTTGACGAAATATGTATTATTCCTTTCGTGCAATCTTTAACCTCAAGACCGCCCTTGGACACTCGTGCTTGCTTTTCATCCAGGGCGTCTCGGGCATTGACGATAAGATTGATCCATACCTGTTCGAGCTGATAGGGCTCACCCGTTATTTGAGGCAAATCAGGGTTCAGGTCGGTGATCACCTCAATTTCGCGCAGCCGGAGCTGCTCACGAAGAAGATTCAAAGCGGACTCAATCGTTTCGTTCAGGTTCACGCTAGTAAACTTCATCGTGTCCTGCCGGGCAAAAGTCCGTATGTGCTGAATGATCCTTGTCATCCTATTCACCGATGCCTCGATATCACCAAGACCAGAATCGATCTCCTCGGAGGTCAATTTCCCTCTTTCTTTCAGCTTGCGACACTCGGCAGCCACCAATGCTATCGCCCCCAATGGTTGGTTGATTTCGTGCGCGAGTCCGGCTGCCATCTCGCCCAGAGTGGCGAGCTTTGAGGTTTGAAAGAGTTGCGTCTGAACCTGATCAAGCCGGTTTGTTCTTTCTTGGATCCTCCGCTCCAATTCCTCATTCATCTCGGTGACAATCTCTGTTGTGATTACCAGCTCTCTATTCCTAAACAGACGATTACGTTTAAGATTTTGTCTCTCCAGGGCTTTGGCAACGGAAAAGAAGAGTTCGTCGAGCTCGATTGGTTTAGTGATATAATCAAATGCCCCCGCGCGAAGAGCTTTGATGGCTAATTGCTGGTCTTTGGTACCGGTGATAACGATTCCCTCAATATCCTGGTACATGGTCTTTGCATTTCGAATAACCTCAATGCCGTCCATGTCATTCATACAGATATCGGTGATAATAACATCGACCTTGTTTTTCTCAATTATATCGAGGCCTTCTTTACCACTTTGGGCCGAGAGGACAGTAAAGCCCTTTTTCTCCAAAACTGCTCGCAGCAACTCAACCTGCTCTACATAATCATCGATCACCAGTAGCGTGTTCTTGAAAGAAAGTTCTGCTCTGTTGGCTATTTTTTCTTGGGCTCTTCCCAATGCTGTGTTGATCTCGTCAAACTTCAGAGGTTTTTCAATGTAATCAATGGCCCCTCTTTTTAGTGACTGGACGGCAATTTCTTCGGCGCCAAAACCAGTGATAACGATGGCTTCACAGTCCGGCTTTTCTTTCTTCACCCAAGAAAGGACTTCCAGGCCATCCATATCCGGAAGTTTAATATCAAGAAATAGAATATCAATTTTTTCCTGATCCAAAATTTCCAGGGCCATTTCACCTGTAGAGGCCTGGATGGTCTCGAAGAAATTCCTTCGCAGTTCTTTTTCCAGTTGCATCCGGATAGTCTTATCGTCATCAACAATAAGGATGTTCAAGGGTTTCATGGCTTATAACTCCTTACATTACATAACATATATAACATATAATCCATTTAGCCACTGGCATGATCATTTTCTTTCACCCCGCGTGGCGATCAGAACAACACGTTCTGTGGTTTCTTCATGCAAAACGGTAATGGAGGACAATGTTATGTAGGCATATTGGCCACAGCTTACTGTCTCTATCAATCCCGGAGGAGAATCTAGTACCTTCCTGAAGGCGGACATAAATAACCGATAAGAAAGGCCGTGAATCCCAACTTTAGACAGGTTTTTTGCAAAATTCTCGTCCAGCTTTTCAAAGCGTCCTTCAATCCTCCTGCTCACGTTTTTGTTCATGTAACAAATTTGCATATCTTCATTCACAACAATGAGCCCCATCGGTATGGCATCGAGAAGACATTGCGCAAAGTCTCGAGAGTCTTTACGCGTAAAGTTACGAACATCGACAACAATCTTTTTGTCTGCAGTAATCTTGGCTACAACTTCTCTCGTCAGTTCGAGTTCGCGAGTACGATATTTCAGAGCTCTAGTCGTGATTAATTTCTCTATGGTCCTCTCCACAGCAATGATCACCTGATCCAAATCCAGCGGTTTTTTGAGGAAGTTGCTTGCTCCATCGCGCATGGCCTGAACGGCAGATTTTTCATCACCATAGCCGGAAAAGATAATGGTTTCGAAATCAGTTGTAATCTTGCGCATATCGTGAAAAAGCTGAAGCCCGTCCTTTTTGGGTATTTTGATATCGAGTAAAGCAATATCAATCTTGTTCTTTTTGAAAATATCAAATCCCTTTTCGCCGTCCGCAGCGGCAAAAACTTGCCAATTTTCTTTTTCTAAGACTCTTGTCAGGCGTTTAAGGTTTGTTTCATCATCTTCGACAACGAGAATAGTTGGGTAGGAAACTAGCTTTGAAAGCTCAACAATTTTTTCCTTCGCCCTCCCTAAAGCCAAGATCAAGGAATCGAGATCAATCGGCTTTTTTATGTAGTCGAGGGCTCCTTCGCGCAGCGCAACAATGGCTGAATCGGTTTCGTGGAAGGCTGTGACTACGATGACCTGGGTATTGGGCGAAAGACGCCTTACCGTATGCAACACCTCCAATCCGTCAACCTCTGGCATCTTAAGGTCAGTGATGACGATGTCTGGAAGTTCTTTTTGGAAAATTTCCAGGCCTACTTGACCGTTTTCAGCCGTCAGGACCTCAAATCCTTCCTTCCGGACGATCTTCTCCAACAATCTTCTTACAGTTTCATCATCTTCGACTAATAAGACCTTATACTTGCTCATCCTGCCATTCCCCCGATCATTGGCCAAATTTGGCAATTGGAAATATTAGTTTAAACGCTGTCCCAGCACCTGTTTTACTCTCCCACTCAACCACGCCATTATGTTCTTCCATGATTTTTTTTGAGATGGAAAGCCCAAGACCCGTCCCCTTGCCCATTGGTTTGGTGGTGAAAAATGGTTGGAAGATTTTTTTCTGGGCCATTTCAGAAATTCCCTCGCCATTGTCCTTTACCTCTACCACCACTGCGTCTTTTCGTCCGCTATCTGTCCCTCTTTCTCGATAAGTTTTTATCTCAATCCTTTTGTCCGCCTTGTCACTAATTTCCAACGCATTCCTAGCATTAGTGACTAGATTCATGATCACCTGCTCGATGCGAATGGGGTCACCAACGATTGTGGGTAATTGGGGACTAAACTCCTTTACCAAGCGTATGTTGTGATCGAGTAATTGCTGTCCCAAAAATCTGAGCATGTCGGTGACCACGGTGTTGAGATCAACCTTTTCATAGAGCATCTCATCGGTACGCCGAGAGTACCGCCTCATATGGTCGATGATCTCGCTCATTTTGTTTACCTGATTCACGACGTCTTCCAAGTCAGCAGGTAAGTTCTCCTTTTCAAACTGACCTCTCTCAATGTCCCTCAGTATTGACTGACTGATGATTTTTATACCATTCAATGGCTGATTCAGTTCATGGGCCACACCTGCGATAAGTTCACCTAGCTCCGCGAGTTTTGATGATTGAACTAATTGTGCAGTAAGTTCTTTCTCTTTCTCTCGCTCCCTCCTCTGCTCCGTAACATCGCGAAAGAGGCCCATCAAGAGAGCCTTATCACCAATATTGATGGGTCCTGCATTAACATCCATATAAACCACCGTACCATCCTTTCTTAGGCACGGAATATCTTTTGCAACGTCTATCTCTTTTCTTGCCTGGGCTTCGAATTGCGACAGCACGTAGTCTAGGTCTTCTTTTGGGTGAATATCATGGACCGATAAATTATTAATTTCTTCTTCTTCATACCCCAGCATTCTGCAAATTGCTTGATTAGCAAATTCAAATTTATTGGTGGCGGGATTCGCAAAAAGAACACCATCGCTCATGTTTTCTAAAATCACCGAAAACGAAACATCTTCCATGCGTTTTTCGGTTTTGTCTTGATTCATAGGGATTCTCTTCTCCACTTACGCTTGAGCTATGTGGGCATTTTACTACGTTTACCGGAGCTTGCCAAAACGATTTCACGGTGCTTCATAAAGGGTCAGTTTGTATCCTGTTCGAAAGCTAAATCCGGGAAGAATAATTCAAAGGTCGTGCCTTCGCTAAGCTTTGTATCAATCGAGATCTTGCCTTCGTGTCGCCGTAAGATTCCTAATGTCACCGACATCCCAAGTCCTGTGCCTTTTCCGACGGTCTTTGTCGTAAAAAAAGGATTGAATATTTTCTCTTTCACCTCCTCTGTCATCCCTGCGGCATTGTCTTTAAATGTGATCCGAACTCCTCCCGAAACTCGTTCGGACCTGATCAAGATTTCCTTCTTCCGGTCATCCTTAATGCTATCGAAGGCATCTCTTGAGTTTGTTATTAGATTGTGGAAAAGAGTCTCCAGTTCACGGCTGGAGCCAGGAATAGGGGAAAGGTCTTCACCCAACTGAAGATTGACACTTATACCGCGATCTTTAAGTTGAGTTTTCAGCAGGATTAAAGAGTCTTGAATGGGTTGGTTGATGTTGAGCTGTGTCCAATCTTCGCTCGCCGATTCCGTGCAAAATGCGCACAAGTGGTCGATGACGGTTTTCATCCTAAATGCCGCTTTTTCGATGATTGCCGCTTCTTCTTTTGTCTTGTCGGTGTTATCGGATTCCTTTTGCATCATCTGCGCAAGACCCAAAATTGCAGTGAGCGGATTGTTGAGTTCATGTGCAATTCCGGCGCTCAACGTCCCAACGCTGACGAGCCTTGCCGATTGGGCAAGCTGCAGGTGGGCGGCTCTAAGCGCTTCTTCTGCCCGTTTATGGTCAGTAATGTCTCGACCCTCGGGAATAAGAAGACACACGTTGCCAACATCGTCCATAACCGGCTTTAGGGAGAAGTCCACGTGATGGATGCTCCCGTCCGCCGCTGGGTGGGTCACTTCAAATCGGACGAACTTGCCAGCCGCCGCCTGTATTATGGCTTCGCGCAGCGTTTGCTGAAGCTGAGGCGAATGTGTCCACCAGGGTCCTTCCCAGAATGGCTTATTCACCACGTCTGCCTTATTTACTCCGCTGAACTTCAGCGCTGTTTCGTTGGCATCAATGAGCGTGCCATCTGTCGTCATCAAGCCAATAAACTGGAAGGTTTGATCAAGAATCGCGCGCAACATTCGATCGCTTTGTTGACTTTGTCGAAGGGAATGACCCGATGCGGTGTCACCAACGAAATCAAAATGCTCTGCACCGCTCTTCGGTTTGTCTGTCATATTTTTGCTCCCTTTTGATTGTCTTTGGATTTTAACAAAACAGTTTTCTAATAACAAGTAACCCCAAAAAGTTGCGGCTGAGCGGGTGGGAATTTTTCTTCGGGCACGTTCGTCGCTGGATCAAACCCCCGGAATCTGGTAGACTTCAAAGAAGGAGTTGTTCGCCCGTTTTTATGCAACATCCCGGTTAAAGGAAGGAAACTGCATGTTAGCAAAGCCCAAGGAATCTCCGACGATTATATTCGTTGTTGATGATGAAGCAGATATTTTGGAGTATGCCGCCAGGTTTCTTTTAGGGGAAAACCGCAAAATTCGGACTTTTATTTCTCCGCTTGAAGCCCTATCAGCGATCGCCTTAGAAGAGGCCGAGCCCGACCTCATCGTGACCGACATCATGATGCCGGAGATGACCGGGATCGAGTTCATTGAAAAGATTCGAGAAACCATGGCCTATGTTCCTGTGGTCATCATGACCGGCCATGCAGACAAAGAGGTGGCGATGAGCGCCCTGGAGCTTGGCGTCGTCGGCATTGTTGAGAAACCTTTTGAACCTGCGTCTTTGCAGGAGGTTGTTAATAAAGCGTTGCTCTCTTCATCTATCGATCAAGAGAAGCAGAAGTTGTTTGACGGATATCGAACTGCACTAGATGGTGTCACAAACCTGTTTGACCAATTTGAAAAAAGTCTTAAAAGTTCCGTGCTGTTAGCATCCAGTTCCGAGAACATCGTTAAAGATGTTGTGCCAACCCATGCGAAGACAAAACAGATCATACAGCGACTGGAACAGCTCGTTATAGAGGCAAAAAAGCCAATTTCAGAGATCACCGAGAAGGTGGCAGCTAAACGAGGCTAGTGTAGATTTTTCTTGTTGCAAGGGAAAAACTGAAGTAATTTACGGAGTATGCAGGCGTTTTTGTTATTTTGAGTCCTGCAATTAAAATACGATCGGGGGGTAAATATGGACTTCGGATTAAAAATTGTCGGCGGGATTTTAGTAGTGGTCGGCGGTGTTTATGTTCTTACAAAAACCAAAGCCGGTAAGAAAGCTTGGGCAGCCGTGAAAGAAGGAAGCCCAACAGTCGCAAGGACCATTAGCGACGGATGCGCCACACTTAAGCAACAGTGCTCCAAACTCACTGAATCGTTTTCAGAAGGCTATGCTGAAGTGGTTGACAACGTAACCAGCAAAACAGAAGGGTAGTGGCAAAGCAAGGGGTTTACACTTGTTTTATAGTGTCCATCGCCTTTCGTAGATATCTCAAAGATTCACGATATTCCCCCTTGCTTTCAAAGCAAGATGCTATGGTTTGGTATATGGCTGGGGTGTTGGGGCTACGTTCCTGAGCCTTCAGAAGGCTCAGGATTGCTTCGTCGTGCAATCCCTTCTCAGTCAAGATTTTTCCTATCCTATAGTGAGCCGCCACATGATTAGGGTTTAGAGCAAGGAGTTCTTTGAAGACCCCTAGGGCTGTGTCTTTTTCGCCTTGTTCCGCATAAGCGACACCCAATAGGAAAGATGTTTTTTCATTCGTTTTGTCCAACTCAACAAGCCTCTTAAAGCAGGCAACAGCCTCCTCTGCAAGCCCACATTTCAGGTAGCAATACCCAAGTTTGAACGTGGAATCAGTGTCGTTTAAATCCTTCTTAACCAAGGCGTCAAACAAAGGGACTGCCTTGTCGTACTGACCTTTCTTCATGAGAGTGGCGCCTCTTTTCCCAAAAATAGAACTTGGGCTTTGTAAAGGTAAGAAGCTTTACGATAAGCGTGAAACTGTTAAACGTAGGGAAACTGATAAATTGTTGCGCCGGGTACTAAAAGATAGAAGAGGGTAGATAAGCTTTTTAGAATATTGTTATTTGAAAATTTGGGGGTGAAAGGGTTCGACTTAAGATATGTCGCTTAAGAGCAGCATGC
>CAILAO010000992.1 GCA_903832105.1 uncultured Pseudomonadota bacterium
ACACTCAAGTTAATTTGCTGTTTCTCTTCTTTAACACATTGTGTGAAAGATCCGGTTTCTGCTGAAGATGGAAGTACGCAGCAGTGCGTCACTTCCAACCTTCCACTAGTCTTTATTAGTGTTATTTCGTTAGCAGAAAGGTTGTTTTTCATTACTAATTCTTGTCCGGACTTAAAAAGATTATAAACATCTTTCATACTTGTGGCAGACCAGCTTAGATATGACTGTTCATTCACGAAAAGGGTGGCGCTTTTTGCCAAGCAAATAAGGTTTGCCGGTGGTCTTGTCTCTTCCAGTAACGCAGAGAAATTGTTAACAAGAGTTTCACCGCTAAATGGCCAGGGGAGAGAACCGCCGCGTTTGCTAACTTCCTCCCCTAAAAGAATTTGGTCTCGAAGGCTCTGAAATTGTTCTCTTGGGGTGTTAAATCCACTACAGGGCAGGGGAGCAAAAGAAATAGGCCACGGACCATCCAAAGTTCCCGGGGTGTCACCAGGACCAAAAGAAGAATCAAAGAGCTTCACGTATTGCTGATTTTCACTGTTCAGACGGTCAAACTCGCTACGAACCGGATCCAATCTGCAGTCACGTTCAAACTGATTTCCACCGCCGGCATGGGCCGGGTTATCAGTTATAACGAGAATTGCTTTTGTTGCATTCGGTCTATTTTCTTCAGATAGGAGATTCTTTAACGCGGTATTGATACCCGACAGAGCAGCCTCGTTTGCATCATCACCACCAAATGCAGTTTGGCTTCCAAGAAACGACTGAAATGCCGAGACATCAGCAGAAAGCGGGAAAACATCTTGAACAGCATCACGAAAAGTAACGATGCCAAATTTTGTATCAAACTTTTTTTCGCGAAGTTGGTTTGAAAAACTAACAATATTGGTTTTTATAGCGTCAAGGACGACCTGCATACTCCCCGTGACATCAAGCGTGAAGTAAATCGATAATGGTCGAAAATATTGGTCGCCCGGCGCGATGCCGTTCAATCCCGGTGAAAAAGAGAGTGCGCCAGGTGATAGGCTCGCTCCGCTCGCTGGTTCCGAACTGAGGGTCGGCATGGCCTGTCTTTTTGGTTTATCAGAGCTTCCTTTAAATTCTGAGGAGTTACAGGCTTGAATAAGAAAAACCAGGATCATGCTAAGTAGAAGCGGGTTCTTGAATGATATCTTTTTCATGGCTAAATCCTCTAGCTTGTGAGTTCCGCCCCCTAGGGGTTGGATAAACAATTCTTTGAAATTCACTCCACCTTTAAACTCTTATCGGCATTCTTCGAAGAAAGCTTAAGTATTTCTTTTTTCCCCTTATTTGTTGGAAGGTTGAATTAAGTTTTTTTAGGTGTTCAATTGTCAAAAAAAAGGTAAAGATATCCTATAGATGTTTGCAAGAAAGGGTGTCTGTGAACTATAGAAGTCAGAAACTTCGCGGCCCTAGGCCTAACCAAAAGTGGTTTTTAGGGCAGTATTTACGAGCTTATCCGATTGGGCTGGTCGTTGCCACTATCTTGGCGTTTATCCTTGGAATTATTTCTGCAAGTATTGCTGCTCTCGTCGGGCCTTCTTTACAGGTTTTGATGGCTGATAATCCGGAAACCCCATTGAAAATAGCGGATCTTTTTGGAAACAAGCTTGGCGCGTTCGTCCGACTATTTGTTGAGACAGATAGTATCCAAGCACGGGATCTTCTTTTAAAACTTCCTGTTTTGCTATTGATTCTGGCTGTTGTTAAATCGTTGGTAACTTTATCTCAGTGGTTTCTATGGGAACGTGCTGGGGAGCTAGTTTCGAGAGATGTGCGTTCAGATCTCATGAGCAAATATGTCTATTTCAATCCAATCAACAGACAAAGGAAAACGGAAAGAGAATGGGAGGCGTCTTTTTCTAGCATTATTTCAACCGATGTAAAACTTTTACGAGAGTACTTAGTCCATGTTTATGGTGGGTTCCCAAGGGAATTTCTTCAGATTATTTTTCTCTCAATAACTCTCTTTGTTTGTTCACCAAAACTTTTTGTCATATTTTTTGTTGGAGTTGCGCCAGCATTTTTCCTCATAAGCAAGTTAGGAAAAAAGCTCCGTCGAAAGGCAAAAAAGGCTTTGGAAAGCTATGCGGAACTCACGGAGTTGCTGCAACAACGTTTACTTGGAATTGAAACGATTAAGCACTATAAAACAGAATTGCTTGAAATTAGAAAGATGGAAGCGACCAATCAAGGCTTATTCCGCCGTTTTTTGAGAGCGACAAAAGTGAAAGCCGAAACATCTCCTATGTTAGAAGGCACGGCGATTTTTTCAATGATGATTGTTTTAATTGTTGCACTAAAAGACATTCAATCCGGTCATGCAACTGGTTCGACACAAGTATCTTTCTTTTCAGCGCTAGTTTTACTTTCTCAAGCCGCAGCAAAAATGGGGAAATATTTCAATAGTAGCCGGGAAGGAGCTGCTGCCATTGATAGAATCAAGGCAATAAATTTATTTTTCAATGAGAATATTAAAAAAGACATTCATATTGAGGTAAAGCGCACAGACGAGAGTCATGAGAAAAAAACAAGACTTATTTGTCAAAATGTAGTTGTTAGATATCCAGATCAAGAACAGCCCGCGTTGAACAATTTTTCTTTTTGTTTTCATAGCGGCAGGATTTACTGCTTGACGGGACCATCAGGAGCGGGAAAAAGCACTCTTTTTAAAACTCTTTTGGGTATTACAAAACCTTGTCAAGGTAAGGTTACGTTGGAGATTCCTTCGAATTTTCATACAAACTCGCATGAAATTGGTTATATGCCACAATTGGTTCAGTTAGCGCCGGATTCTATTTCCCACAACGTAGCATATCCCCATCAAAATCCCGCAGAAAACTTGATCATAGACTCTTTGAAACAGGTTGAGTTTTTTTCAGATATGGAAAAACTTCCGGACAAATTGGATACAAAAGTTGGAATTGGTGGTGTGGGACTATCGGGGGGACAGATGCAGCGGATACTTCTCGCGCGTCTATTTTTCCACCGCTATCCAGTGATCCTATTCGATGAAGGGACTTCTGCTCTTGATCCCGAGATTGAAAAAACAATATTTTCGTCATTGAGGCAATTTGCGAAGGATGGGGCGATTATCATAATGATCGCACATAGATTGACCGCTGTTGAGTATGCTCATGAAAAGCTGGTTCTAAAAAATGGTTTTTTAATCTAGTGGGTGTACTCAATTGGCTTGAAAGCTTTGTCAATCTTAGGTTTCATCTTAATCTTCGACTTA
>CAILAO010000993.1 GCA_903832105.1 uncultured Pseudomonadota bacterium
AGGGCTTTAATGGATATTGAGGTCGATATTTCAAGGTCTTAAATAATGATTCTGAATAATGATTGTCGTTACTAACTGATGGCCGACTAAATGAGGGCATGACACTGAGCTGTTGCAAGGTTGCTAACATAGATGATCCTTTCATGGGACTGCCATTATCAGAATGTAAAATGTCACAGCACTGCTATTGATATAACGCATAACGGTTTCCATTTGCTCTTATAGGGGGCGTATGTCGTCTTCTTCCATAAAATCCTCTATATTATTACGTTCTTTAAAAAATGCTTCTGCAGATTCATGGCTCTCAAATTGGGCTACGTAAGTTCCATCAGATAATAATAATTCAAACCATGCGTTAATCAGAATATTATTTGCATCTGATTTTTCGACTCTTACAATTGAATGGCTGCTAGGAACACTGGCAACAGTTATTCTATTCTCAGTTATAACTTTCATATACTGAAAAGTATAAGGTGGTCGAGGTTCATTGTTACGAAAGCACGTTTTTACTAAAAAAATAATTTTATACATTTTATAATCAATATATGTTTTATTCATGAATGGTTACTTCATCACCTATTTTTCTATCAAAATTAGGGAAAAATCACTGGGCGATCTTCCATCCGTAGATGGAGCCGTCTTTTGCCGTTCTTACGAAACAAACACCATTTTCTAGTGACCAACCTGGTTTATTGCAACTTTGTAGAGCATTTATGCTACCTGTTTGCGATAACTTATATGCCGCTTGGCCTTCAGGAGTATTTGCCCAGGCTGCTGCAGCTTTTTGGTCTTTTGCCTCTGAGTACCCCGTTCCATAGCCACTATTTATACCCGCCTGATAAGCTGTACTATGCACATACCAAGCGAGCAGGCTTGTAGACAAAAATGCTACTGAAATACACACTGTGGCCCATTGCCATTTTTGCTTTTTGGATGTATCGCTTGCAACTTCTTTGGCTATTTCAGCGACCGCTTTAGCCATTGCCGCTGTTGCTTTCCTCGCTGATTCACTCATAGCTAAATCAGCCGCTTCTTTTATATTATTCAATGTAACATTCGCGCTTTTTTCTATGCGAGCGGGTATTTGGTTATACAGTGCTTGATGATGCTGTAATGCCATTAAAATTAACCATAGTGCATCATTATTTTTTAGACCAAGGGCTTCCTTGGTTGCATAAAGCTGCTGCTTTTCAGAGTCTGTAGCTTGTCTACCTAAAAGCTTACTAAAACTATCTTCAAGTTCACTCATCATATAATCTCACTGAACATCTTTTTGTATTCACTGCGCCAGCGTTGAAGTTCTGCGCGATTTCCGATGGGGAGCTCCCTTGATGCTTTATTAATACTTATCCGCTGAGTATAAATGTCGTCACTAACTCGGTCTGCCAAATCAGAGAACATTAAGGACTTGCCTCCAGCAGACTCAATCACTGATTTAATCTTTGAATTGTTATAGAGTTCGTATTTTTTGTTATCTCCAAAGTAGCCATTTTTAATGACATGCAGTGTATGTGACTCTGAGTTTGGCATTGTTGTCGTGTATTCTTTTAAAAGCTCTAAACTGTCTCTCTGTCTGTTTATCACCCAAAGCGTTACCAAGTCTCTTTTTAGTTCTACAAGCGTATTGCTTAAAATTGCCCCATAGTCACTTACTCCCTTATTATTTCTAGCCCCTGTATTGATCACGACAATACTTTCTTGATTGCTATCGCAGGTGTTAACTAGTTGTATCCAACCATCAGCACTATCAAGGTCAACCAGTTCTGACTTAAAGTGCTCCTTGTGTGATTTCCAGACGTCAGGATTGGCCGTATCTGTCTCAACTAAAAAAATGTTCTTGCTTGATGTCTCTAAGTAATCAATTAGGGCCATGCAAATCATGCTCTTACCAGTGCCGCCTTTGGCGCCACCCACTAAATATATTTTGTTATCGTTCATTTGTTTATTTCCTAGATATCAATGGTGTCTTCTCTTACTTCAAATCGCGTGTTGTTTGTATTCACCTCTTTATTGACTGGGTCGTTGGGTGGCTTTGTGTTGTCATGCGCTCGCGCATGATTTTTCTTTTTCGTTGTTTTTGTTGGTGTTTTAGCTCTTTGTAAATAACTTTTAAGTGTCGGTGTCGTTATATCTAGACCATTGCCTCGTAGTGAGTCAGCGATGCTTTCGAGTGTGTAGCCTCTTTTTTGCAATAATTGGATTTCGTCTTTTAATATTTTAACCGCCTCTTGTTTACTAATTTTTCTACTAACACTTACCTCTGGCAGTTGTTGCAGTTTATTGGCAATTATTGCGATGTATTCTGCTGTGTAACTCATTGATTTTTCCGTGTAAGTTATTGTAAAAATTACATAATTTGTTTGTAATACATACTTTCACATGCTAATATTATTGTCAAGATTATTTATTTTGGCAGCTACAAAACTTACTGCATTAATGTCAAACACAATACTCAAAGTGATCATTTTTAACTGTAGCAAAGTGAATACAGGATGGCCCTTGGAATACACATACTATCGTTTGTATATTCCAAGGGACGTATTGATGCTCGGCGCTACGCTTCTCACATCAACACTCATCCTGCAAAGGGTGCTACCCCTTGACCCCACAAAAAATGAATGCAATTGCGTGTAACTTATTGCATTCAAAACACAACACCGACTAAGGAGATGAATGATGGTTTTTGAAATTATAGGTAACGAGCCGCTCAATGCGGCGTTAAGACTGCGTCTAACTGATTGTGAAAAAGATTTGCTTAGGAGTGAAGCAGACATGGCTGGACTGAGTATGAGTGAGTTGGTGAGGCGTCGCTATTTTGGTAAGCCGATTATCGCAAATGCAGACAACATCATGATTAAAGAATTACGACGTACTGGTGGCCTACTAAAGCTTATCCACAACGAAAGCAAGGGCGCTTATTCAAACCAGACTGCGGAGGCACTTATTGCTTTAAAAGAATATATTGAGAGACTCAGTAGTGATCGGTAAAAAAATTAAGAACCCGAATAAATCATCAGCTAAGTCAGTGCGCATCAAAAAATTGTCAGACTATATAGCTAATCCAGAACGAGAAAATTCACATGAAAAATGTATTTATTCTGGTGCGCGTGGATTCATTAGCAATAGCCATAGTGGCAATATAGCTGAGATGATTTCACTGTCTGAAGAGGCTGTTAAAAGCCCAGATACAATTAATCATTATGTTGCATCCTGGCAAGAGGGTGAGCAGCCGAGTTTTGAACAAGTAGAGCGAGCGGTTGATATTTATCTTAATGAGCTGGGTATGAAAGATCATCAAGTCATTTTTGGATTGCATGCTGATACGGACAACATGCATTTACATCTTGAAATAAATCGTGTGCATCCAGAGTCGCTGAAAGTCATCAAGCCGAACAAGGGGTTTGATATCGAGTCTATCCACAAGGCGACAGCAATAATTGAGCATGAGCAAGGTTGGACACGAGAAACTAACGGGCGGTACATAGTGTTGGAAAACGGTGGCTTGGCACGAAAACATTCTAATTATGAAGAGCCAAAACAGCCTCCACAACCTGTTGTCGACATGGAAAATTTAACAGGCGAAAAGTCAGCAACGCGGATTGCTTCAGAGAATAGTACTCTAATTTTTAAAACAGTAACCCATTGGCAGGAGTTGCATTCTGAACTTCAAAAATTAGGTATGCGCTACGAAAGAACAGGAAGCGGCGCAACAATATTTGTGGGCGATATTGGCATTAAAGCCAGTGATGTTTATCGCCCTGCAAGTTTGCCTAGCCTGCAAAAAAGATTCGGCCCCTTCGAGCCACAAAATAAACATCAGGAGAAAGCAAATGACAGCATTAAATTTTTCAAACACATCCCGCAGCCGCACCTTGGCAACTTTGTCGGAATCACCCAAAACGGTATGCGCGAGCTGTCCCAATTCCGTCTGGCACATAACGAGCAACGAAAAGTTGAGGGTGTTTTGTCGCATAATGCACGTGCTTATCGACGCGGATCTGAAAGAGTGCGATGGAAAGCCATCGATCGAAGAAATGGACACTTAAATCCAGAGCCCCTTAAAAATGATATGCCGAACTGGGATGTCTATATAAAAGTTAAAAGTGAGCATCATGCCGAAAAAGATAAAGCGGTTATCGAGCTCCAAAAAAGACAAACATCAGAACGTAAAACTTTATCAGATAGTCAAAAGATAAAGCGAACTGTAATCATGGGTGGAGACTGGAAAGGCAAAGGTGCGCTAATGAACGCTCAGCGTAGTGTTTTGGCTGCAGAACAAGCGGGAGCCAAGGCAACTATGAGAGATCAGCATAAGGCTGAGCGAAAGCGACTGCAGCACACCTATAGGCCCTATCCTGGTTTTGAGCAGTGGCTACGAGATCAAAATCGTCCAGACCTAGCTGAAAAATGGCGGCACAGAGCCACTGAAAAAGGTGATCACACACAAAGCATTGAAGGTGACAAAACAGAAATTCCTACACTAAGGGATATACGTGATTATAACGCTGATATTCAAGGTGGTTGGGTACATTACAGTCTTAAGTTTGATGCTGGAGATGATGTGTCTTTTACAGATAAGGGGCGGCGCATTGATATCCATGACTGGAAAAATTGTGATAGTTTGCGAGCCGCTTTGCAATTATCCGCACAAAAATGGGGCAGTTTTACTGTAACCGGAAACGATGAATACAAAGCTATGTGCACCAAACTCGCAGCAGAGTATGGCTTTAAGATCAATAATCCAGAACTACAAAGAGCAATCGAGCTAGAAAAAAATCGGCTTAATGATTTGCGAAAGCAATCAATGAAAACACCACAGCTAAAAGATTTTGAAATTTATCATGCGGCCTTAGGTGCTGATCGATATCGTGTGACGTCAATTAAGATGCACCAAGATGGCAGTCAAAAAGTTTTTATATTGGATCAAAATGGCGGAACATCTAAGGGGTTTACTGCGCAAGAAATGGCCGTGCGCATACCGGAAATGTTACAGTTACAGAATAGAGGTGAAACCCTTTACTACACACCACTATCAGATACTCAGCATCATATTGTCGTCCACGACATGAGTAGAGCGACATTAGATGAGCTCATTAAAGATGGTTATAAGCCAGCTGTTATACTTGAAAGTAGTTCAGATAAATATCAAGCGGTTATCACTATATCCAAATTAGAAACACCCTATGATTACATCATAAGTAACCATCTTGTCGAACGACTTAATCATCAATACGGCGATAAAAACTTTAGTGGTTCCATAAATCCACATCAGGCACCAAGTTTTGATAATTGCAAATCAAAACATTTATTGGATGAAGGCCGATATCCAACCGTTAAACTAATGAAAGCAACGTTATGGCAGTGCGAAAAAGCGACTGCTTTAGCAAAAGAGATCAATGCTGAATATTTTGTAGCCACTGATCTTAAAAAGAATACAGCAAAACAAATACTAGCGCTGAGAGACATATCAGAAAATGCTAACACTACAGCTGAAAAAGCATATCTAAACCACTACAAAGATATTGCTAAGCGTCAAGTAATCAATAACTATAATAAGCTGGATAGTATGATTGCGGTCCGTTTACGCGCGACAGGGCATAGCAAAAACGATATCGAGTTAGCCATTAAGCAATGTGCGCCAAGTATCAGGCTAGATGTAAAACAGCTAGGTCATCACTGGAGTGAATACGCAAAAAGAACGGCAAATTATGCTTTTGGATCAAAGGCTGACGCCGACATTGAAAAGCTAGCTAAATATGCGCAGGCATGGTCTAAGCTTGAGGGTATTGAGATGTTAGAGCAAAGTATGAGAGGTAGCTTGGAGTCATAAAATTATTATTTTTGAATAATTCCAAAGTCTCCAGATCCATATTGCCTTATTTGATCGAGGATAAAATTGCCAAAGCGTAAGAAGTCGTGAAATACAATATATTTAAAGTGAGCTCTTAATTAGATTAATGTCTTAAAGAGGTTGGGTGCTGACCGTCGCGAATAGCTGCAATCGGCCAATTCTTGCCTGTGGCGAGTGGCTGCTTTAAGGCGATGAATATATCTGAATGAAGTTCGGCAATTGCCAAAAGCGGACATCGAATAATATCGAAGTGACCAATGCTTTATTGACTTTGTTTTTGAGGGAAAATGTTGTTTTAGCTTGTCATTGTGTCTTATTAGCTTACACTCAGTTCAATAAAAAAAATTAACTTGATGGCTTTATGAGGAATATACGACAAATCAGGCTTTTTATAAGACATTTGATGTCGCATATATTACGTTAGATTTACGGAGACAAAAAATTGGCTGATCCTGCACCTCAAAAAATACTCGCATTTCTCACGGAAAAATGGGGAGATAAAGACTGCCAAATGTGTGGGAAGGGCCCTTGGCAAGTGCAAGACAAAGTGTTCCAACTGAGCCAGTTTCACCACGGCAATTTGGTGGTCGGCGGGCCGCTCATTCCAGTAATACCCGTCACTTGTACGAGCTGCGGCAATACGATATTGGTCAACGCCATCATCTCCGGCGCGATTGATCCAGGCACAGAGGAACAGGAGAAAAAAGCATGAGCAACTTAAAAATGTCTCAAGGCTTTGAAATTCTCCGCCCCAAACCCGACCAGGCACTACCGATTCCTTGTAATGAGTGGGATGCTCTCAAAGAGAAGATCGCTTCGCTTACTACGGAGCCTTGGTTCTTCCATATGACTGGCTCAATTCTTATCGGCGCCGCGCTGGCAACAGTAGTATCCATCTGGACTGGTGCCGTATCTAATGCCACCATTGCAAATGCCATCGTAATTGCTTGGTCCGTTACAGCAGTGTGTTCATTGGTCGGCATAGCCTGCTTGGTGTTCGCAAACATGGAGCGCAAGGCATACAGGTCTAAAGCGACAGACGTCGTAACGCAAATGGCATTGATTGAACAACGGTTCGAGCGCGAGGAAATCTAACATGGCGCTCAACCGGAGTGCGGCTATAATGCGGTTTTATTTTTCGGCTTTCCGTGCCGCGCCCGCTTAGCTCTACGTTAGACCACGCACAGCTTTGCTCCTGAGCCAGTATCCATAACAGCCATCGACCCTAATCAGCAATGTTCAACAATATCAAGAGATGGTTCAACAGACCTAAGAACCCCGCAGGCCACGTCTACTACGCACGGCTCAAAACTCCCCAAGGAACGTATTATAAATTGGGCTACACGAGCAAATTGACACTGGTCGAGCGGATGGCTTTCGGACACCATGGTGATGAAAAACTGATCGATCGCGAGTTGTTTTTTACTTTCCGCGAAGATGCCTGGGATGTCGAACAAACGCTGCTTGAACACTTCAACAAGCATCGTGCTTTTGGGAAGTACAGCAACGATCCGTTGATGCCGCTCGGCGGAAGAGGACAATCCGAGCTGTTCGCCCACGACATACTGGGCTTGGATGACGACATCGACAAGCTGTCCGTTCAGGATAGCAAAGCACTTCAAGGTGAACTCGCAAAAGCAAACGAGGGTTGCTTGATGGTTTTGTTCGGTCTAGTATTGGCTCCGTTTACGTTGGGACTGTCTCTTCTGTTCATTGCGGGGGGGCTCTCGGGTATCCTAGACAATGGTAAGGGTCACCGTCCAGTAGCAAAGCGACCGCAACACCCGCCTTCAATCCGCGAACTGCTAGACGCACTAAACCCCCCGGACTGCGCGGGTAAGGGCGCCGTTTAACCGACAGTTTAATTGGGTAATAATGTTTCTCATCATTACCCATTAACCTTGGCGCTAAAAAACTGCACCGTCTCACCGTCTGGTTTGGGCCGCTATGGATAGCTATCCATAGCGGCCCGTTGCGGTCTGTCACCTAACGTGATCTAATTGATAGCAATTAGATCATTACTAATCATAATTTATTCATCACTGATGATATATAGAAAGAAAAACTCACATATCTCCCAAAATGATTACTGGCGAGCTATTCAAGGATGGCATTGAAATAAACCATCGACTAGATCGCCGCTTGATCAACATCTGAACACCAAATTTGACGATAGCTAAAGACCAATACATGCCATGCATAATTTTGTAGTGCATCACTTCAACCGACTGGAAACGGACAACGACCTACGCCTAATCGAAACATGGAACTCAAGGCTCACTTTTCAGACCTTCATAAGGTCATCATTGAACATCTGGAACAGGCAGAAACCGAGATTATCGGTGCTATCGCCTGGTTCACGGACCGGGATATCTTCGACGTGCTATGCAGGAAGGCCCAATCAGGGGTCAAGGTAGCAATTGCCCTGATCGGCGACGAGATCAACCAGGGGCGGGGAGGATTAAATTTTCAACGACTGGAGAATCTTGGCGGCCAAGTCATTTTCCTGCCCCCCGGCAGTCGCGACGAGCCGACTATGCACCACAAGTTCTGCGTCATCGATGGCATCACGGTCATTAACGGCTCCTACAATTGGAGCCACAAAGCACGCAGTAACGACGAAAACATCATGGTCGCCACCGATGCGGCGGCTTTCGCGGTCAAGTATCTCGCCGCCTTCGAAGGGGTGGCCGCGCGTGCCGGTCAGGGCAGTTTGGTGATTGCCGATACCGATGCTGCTAGACGACGCCTGGAGATGATCAGAAACCTGATCATGCTCGGTGAGGAAGCCGATGTCGCACAACAGCTGGGCAAGCTGCGCCCGGTGGCCGAAGCTCTCCAACTGGAACGTATCATCGTCGCGCTAGACAAAGGCGAATATCGCCTGGCGCTTGAGGCAATCGAGACCTATCTACGTAGGGCCACGGCCATCGTGGTTGCCGGGCAATACGAAATCCCCCGCCTGCGCTTACAGCTCGAAGCCCTGGAACTGCGCCTGGAATCCATGAGCGACGAAAAGGCGGAGCAGGAACGCAGACTGATCATCTTCAATCGACGCCACGACGATGCACTGGGCGGCTTGATCCAGCGGGTACTGAAAGCCCGAGCGGTGCTGGCGAGGCAGTTAGCGGCCACCAATACGCAGACTGCGGAATCCTCCGTGGCCGTGGCCACAGCCGAAGCGGAGGCCGAGGAAGCCGAACGCGCATACGAAGAATACGCGGAGCAGCATGAGGAACTCCAGCACGCCGAACCCCTGCCCCGCCTTGATGCCGAAGCGGATCTGGAGCTCAAGCAGCTCTATCGCAAAGCCTGCAGCCTGTGCCACCCTGACAAATTCGGTGATGACATGAAGGCGAACGCGCACGCGGTTTTTGTCGAACTACAGTCTGCCTACCGGAGCAATGATTTTACTTGGATCAGGGAGATCCACGACAAGCTCAAAGCAGGCGGCCTGCCGGACGCGCGCTCGCATACGCTGAACGAAGTCGAGGTGCTGCGAGCAGCGATTGCCGAACTCGAGCACGCCATCACCCGACTGGTAGCCGAGCTTCGGGAGTTGCAGGCCAGCGACGCCATCCGGATGATGGCTGCGGCCGGCGCCACCGAGACCGACTGGCCGGTGTTTTTCGAACGCCAACGCAAGTATCTGGAAACGCAATTGGAGCGGATCGAGCAGGATATCCGCGAGCTACAAACAGAAGAAACAGTCACATTATGAGCGAAGATAGCATACACCGAACAACCCTCGTGCCTCGCGCGGCGAGCCAGCTAGCCCAAGTGCTTACTGCTGGCCGGCAGTTAGGAATAGCAGCGCAGCTCAAAGACGACATCGAGCGTGACAGACTGGTCGCCCTACTCAAGCGGATTCCTTCTGAAAAGGCCATATGGTGGCTATCCAGGTCACAGCCCTTGAGTGCCGAAATGCTCAAACGCTTCGCGGAAAAATGGTATTGGAGTGAGCTTTCCGGGAACGAAGACCTGCCTTGGTCGCTCGAGCTGATCGAGCGTTTCGAAGAGCAGTGGGATTGGGCGTTCTACTGGGGTTGGCACAACTGGAGTGGGCTCACCTGGAACAAAAGCCTGCCTTGGTCGCTCGAGCTGATCGAGCGTTTCGAGGAACGGTGGTTTTGGGGTGAGGAGAAATCGTGGTATAGCGATAAGATGAACTCGGACGATTGGGAATGGATTGACAATAAAAAAGGCCGGCCTGGGTCTTATACACTGTTAGGGCGCTTCGAAGAACGAGGGGATTGGGCAGGGCTTTCCGGGAACGAAGGTCTACCTTGGTCGCTCGAGCTGATCGAGCGTTTCGATGAGCAGTGGGATTGGGCAGGGCTTTCCGGGAACGAAGGCCTGCCTTGGTCCCTCGAGCTGATCGAGCGCTTTGAGAAGTATTGGGATTGGGGGATGCTCTCCATGAACAAAGGCCTGCCTTGGTCGTTCGAACTGATCGAACGCTTCGCGGAAAAATGGTATTGGATTGAGCTTTCCGGGAATAAAAGCCTGCCTTGGTCGCTCGAGCTGATCGAACGTTTCGAGGGGCGGTGGATGTTCGCGGGGAGCATCTATGATTACGGTGGGCTTTCCAGAAACGAAGGCCTGCCATGGTCGCTCGAGCTGATCGAACGTTTCGAGGGGCGTTGGTGGTGGGGAGCGCTTTCCTCGAACAAAGGCCTGCCTTGGTCGCCCGAGCTGATCGAGCGCTTCTCAGAGCGGTGGTATTGGGAATGGCTTGCCGAGAACGAAGGCCTGCATTGGTCACTCGAGCTGGTTGAGCGCTTCGGGGATCTGCTGCCTTCCAATAACGAAAGTCGGCCTTGGTCTATCGAGCTGATCGAATGCCTCAAGGATTGGAGGGATTGGTGTGAGCTTTCCGGGAATGAAGGCCTGCCTTGGTCGCTCGAGCTGATCGAACGCTTCGAGGGGCGATGGGATTGGGAGCTACTATTCGAGAACGAAAGTTTGCACCTACCCACGCTTCGCCCCGCAGATATCGTTGCGATCATGGAGCACCATTCTGGCGGCAAGCTCATCAGCGAATGATCCTAGGTTAACAGCTTAATAACTTGTTGTGTGTAAATAAAAACGGACGAACAAATGGATGAATTAGACAGGTACCGTCAACTACCAGAAAACCCAGAACGAAAAAATCCATTCAGTGAGGTGCTTACTTACTTCATAGAAGATGCCAAACTCACTGAATACGCGAGAAATTTTAACGTTATGAAGGAGTCTTACACTTCTGGGCAACCTCATGTTGCCGAGGGGATTGCGGGTACAAGGGATTTGCTACAAAAAGTTATTTTCGAGCAGATATTTTTCAACCTACTAACTGCGGCAAAATTAAAATACATATTTAATGGAGCAAGTGATTGTTTAAAAAGCGAAAATATAATCGGCCTTGCAAGTTTCTCTCGGTCAACTTTGGAGCACACCGCAACATATGCTTCTACAATCACAAAACTGGAATCCGCTGTTGATAGGTTAACGGGGCAGAATAATCTCAAGACGATTGAAGACACTTTAAAAACATTAAGCAAGTTCTACCATATTTCATATTATGGTTCCGGCGACCGAAACGAGAAAGAAAACCACACCTCAAAGCCTATTCATATTCATGATGCAATCAAAGATCTCGATGGTTATTTTGGCAAAGTAGATACATCAACCGACAAAGATGAAGCCAACTCGATACAACACAGTTTTTTGTTTCAAGAAGCATGTACACGAGATGAAGCTGTCGAAAGATTTGGGATACCTATAGATCCTTTTCCAAAAACTCACGTTGTTCGAGCTGATTACGATTTTCTCTGTGATTTCGTTCATCCGAATTACGGTAGCAACTTTCTTGTAACGTCGGGCACCCTGGCAGAAGGGCTTATCGACACCCCTAATAAGTACGTTCGCAATCTAAATATTTTATTCGTCAAAAAATGCCTTCGTTATTGGATCTATTACAAGGAGCTTAGGTTGCTGGATGCAAATGTAAATTTAAAGTTAAGCAGTTGGTTGCAGAGGGCGGAAAAAAAAGGAGCTAAAGCGTCCCGTATTTTCTCCAAGAAAGCCCCTAAATACAACGGTGATGGGAAGTCTATAGAAACTGCATATAGCTTCCCAACTGCAAGAGATAAAATGGAGGAGTTTGATATGTTCGGATACCTGCTTAACGATTTAAAGGCAAGTAATTATCAGCAATCTATTGCCGAAATCGGGCAAAACTTTATTGTAGACAGAATTGTGCTTGATGATGGAAGAGTTGTATTTGTGAAGTGGAAAAGTCATGATGAATAACTGGGTCAGAGTAAACTTAAATCAACTGAGATAATTATAAATTTACTCTGACCTTAATAGCAATTTGATAGCTTTATTTACTTTGCCAATGACCTGTATCGGGAAGCCTAAATCCATACCCCGATGTCTGCAACGGGTCGTAACCTCTCGTTGAATAAAGAGCCAGCCCTATTCAATTTTTTATCAAATTTGGCAGTCACAGTTCGGCCATAACCACTCTTTCCATCATTTCGATAACAGACATTCAGGAAATTCCTTTCAGATACTGAAAAACTATTATTTAATCAATCTAACTTCTTTATCATGCAGTCAATCAAATATGTTAACCGTTGTACGATGAAACTAAATCAGTATTTCAGAATCACCTATAAACTAAAATATCCGAAAAAGTCATGGACGGAAAGACTTAATTTTTTCCGGCTGCAAATTATTTATGCGAGTTTCTAGATATGGTGAAATAAGTGAATATTGAACATTATACTGCTGGCCAACGCGATCGATACGCCGATTTTGCTAAGGCTGTCGCTCAAATACTCAGTGCGGCGATCCGAAAAAATTCTCAGCTGCGTTTGCAGCAAATACAAGACCGGGCTAAGCAGCCAGATTCCCTTAAGACCAAGCTTGCAAAGGCTGGATTATTGGAAAGCGTCGCTATCGAAGATGAAATTAAAGACTTGGCGGGTTGTCGCCTGATTTTCTACACGAACTCTGATGTATCCACGTTCTTGTCATCTGAAATACTGAGATCAAATTTTAAGATAGACCGGATTAGAACAAAATTTCACTATCCGGTGCCTCTCGCTTCCGATGATCCAAGTCTTTTCATCTCCAACAACTTTGTTGTCGAGTTGAATGAAGTAAGAGCCGCCCTTCCCGAGTATGAAAGGTTTAACGGCCTACGTTGCGAAGTTCAGGTACAGACTATTCTGAATCACGCTTGGTCTGAAATGGAACACGATATTATCTACAAGAAGCCCACATTAGATGGTTTTGGTGGCAGGCTGATGTCGACTATTGAGGAGCGCATGAAGAAAATTATGCATGACTATCTAATTCCTGCTGGTTATGAGTTTCAAAAGATCGCAAACGATTTCGAGCGTTTATCAAACGGAAAGGCGATGTTCGATGAAGACCCGATCAATGCAATTCTGGCTTGCGAAGACAATAACGAACTTCACGAGAAATTAAGACAATTCAAAGACCATGTTTTGCCTCTCTACGGTGAGAACCTTAAAACTGATCATGCCAATATTCGCGGAGCTATCCTTACGGCAGCAAAGGCGGGGCAAGCAAGGAAACTTAAGCCAATTGAAACCCCCTTTGGATCGTTGGATGGATATACTGCTGATCAAGTAATAGATGAGGCCTCGGACATCCTAGATAAAATTCGTTACATTGATGAAGATGCTGTACTCCAGACCTTCGACGCAATTTGTACACTATTCGATTGTGCCAAAAGTGTTGGTCAACGAAAGCGTCTTCTCGAATCGGTAAAGCGTTTAGCTGAGCATTCTCTAGATATTTGGAGTCAAGCTGGTCCTGTTGTCCAACACTTGTTGGTTGATAGGGTCAGCGCTCTGGATGTTACAACACTTGGATCAAATACGACTGTTGTTCTTGAAGTGCTTGGACAGGTGCTAAAACCAGAGGTTAAAGGTACGTCTAGCAGCTATAACGCAATTACAATCAAGACTGGATCAGTTGTGCCCAGCAGTTTGCTGACTTATGTTCGGTCACTTGCAATCGAACTTCTCCAGAGCATCTTTATTACCGCTAAGTCAGATCAGGAGAAGAGAATAGTCATCCAAAAGCTCTCCGAAGCGCGTCGGACGCCACACATGGGTAATTACCCAAACGCGCTTTTCGCCATGACGTTAAACGAATCAGCGAAGATTGTTCGATTCTTTACAGAGATTTCTTCGGGGCAAAGCTATTTGCTTTTGGAAGAGATTGAGCATGACTGTCTCTGGCTGTATAGACGAAATCGATGTTTACCTCCATCCATGATTGGCGATGCCGACATAGTGGAAGCTAAAGATCATTTAATCGAAGCAGTCATGGCCTATCGAGATTGCGTGAATGCAGACCAGAAGTTCGTATCCTTCAAAACGTTAGTCGGATTCCAGTCCGTTTTTCCTCCGGCGTGGGAAGAAGACGACTTTGATATTGAGAGAGTTGATGATTACCGAAAGGGAGAAATTGATCGACTTGTTGGCCAAGTAAATGATGAAACATCAGGTGAATGGCTTGAATTCATTACGCAATGCGCGAATACATCGTCGAACGACCTGGCGACTTTTCAAAGTTTTGGTGACTTTCTCGAACAGCTAGGATTTGTGCAACCAGCAATTGTCCTAAGTTATTTTGATAGGCTAGATAATGCTTTGTCGAATTTTCTGCCTGCAATGTTATGTGGCCTTGAGAAGACTAGTTTCAAAGCAACGGCCTTAGAGAAAGTCCGGGATTGGATCAAGGATCACAGGTATCTACGCCAAATCATCAATTACTGCGCACGCTCATCTCAACTCGATTTCGATATTCTCGAAAGTGCAGTACGCTCAGTTATTCAGACCAACGACGAGCCTGGTGTCCTCTATGCGATTCAGGCAAGTGTCGCTCGGTTTAGCGATGCACCAGACAGAATGATTGAAGGGGTTTTCTTACCTGCACTCAGATACCTGAACACTATGGAAAACCATGATTGGGTCGATGCTGTTTGGTCACGATCACGTGCTGGTGGTTTATTTCAAAACCTGACAGCGGAGCAACAAGATGAGGTTCTTGCCGCTATGGTGGCTCGCCCTGAAGTTAACTTCCGAGATGAAGATCTTCTCAAAGCGATTGGTGAGTCCGCACCAGAAAAAATCATCGACTTTTTCAGTACGCGCTTGAAGTTTGAAGAGACAGTACGTCCTATTCTCCGCTACAGCGCTGTTCCGTATGCTTTGTCGCAATGCAGGTCGGTACTCCAACAGGTTCCAGATCGAGTTGTCCAAGAGGTGCGTAACTGGTTTGATACCGACAAAACGTTGTTTATCTATAGAGGAGGAAGGTTTATCAAGGTTGTATTCCCGGAACCTAACGGTCAGGTATTAGAAGAGCTACACAAACTTGTTGCAGTCGGAACCAAAGAAAATTGTGAATTTGTAATCCAGGTATTGAATAGTTATAACGGGAATGTAGCAACGCACGATCTCTACAAGGAAATAATCGTAAAGGCTCGATAAACCCCATCTGTTAGTGTTTTATTAATTCTGGCACATTACTCCTGTCATAAATTTCACAGGATATTGTAATGAAGTCTGATTTTCAA
>CAILAO010000994.1 GCA_903832105.1 uncultured Pseudomonadota bacterium
AAACGCATATTTTTTGTGACATGTTCTCAATCTGCGTTAGGAAGTGGTATGCAAAAATCGATGATCGATATCCAAAAGAAAATCCGAAAAGTATTAGATCTAAAAATCCAGCAGCTTAATGATATCACCGCTGATATCGATATGCTCTTAACGGAAATGGAGACCGACCACTATCGCGTCACGATCTTTGGTTCAGCTAGAATGCAACCGGATAACGTTGCTTACAAACAGGTTTACGATTTGGCTTTTGCCCTCGCCAGTCGCGGAATCGACATCGTCACGGGCGGAGGTCCCGGACTCATGGAGGCCGCCAATAAGGGGGCTCAAGATGGCTGCAACCATAGTCGATCGATCGGACTTCCTATCGATCTGCCATTCGAAAAGGGTGCCAATACCCATCTTGATGTCAAAAGGCAACACCGGAGATTCTCGGGTCGCCTTGACGAGTTTATGCGAATCAGCCACGCGGTTGTCGTAACAGCCGGTGGCCTTGGTACTTGTCTTGAGTTTTTCTATACCTGGCAACTTCTCCAGGTCAGCCACATTCAAAAAAGACCCGTTTTGCTGTTTGGAAAAGACATGTGGGGCGGGCTTATCAAGTGGCTCGAAGACTGGCCACTTCGTATGAAGCTTATGTCGAAAGAAGACTTCAGCATGATTAAACTGGTTGACTCCGTGGACGATGTCATTCAGGTTCTTACTCCCGATTTTGTGAAATTTCGAGATAATTTTGCCAAACGGTGCAAGCTAGACAATGCTCCAGAGGATGAATAGACCATAGGCCTTTCCGAGGCAATTGAATTTCCCTACCCATTACCTGGGTCTTCGGGAAATTCGACAAAACATTCGTGGTCATTCACCTGATACCAAATCCCGTAATTTTCCTGGATCAAAATGCTGAACTTGGAAGCCACGTTGACGCATCCTTGCATTTCACACTCTTCCCAGCGGCATTTAACCTCTAATTCAGTCTGAATCGGACACGTATGCTCCTTGGTCGATATAGAGCAGGATTCTTTTTCAAGGTCTCCGCCAAAGACAAAGTTCTCGCGGGATACTTCGTATCGCCTGGGATTGAATTTTTCTAGGAGTAGCCTTGGAATCGAAGAAGATCCAGATTCTAAGTACTGAATCGTAACGCGGCAATGTTCGCCATCGCCCCCGTGTACCCATGGTAATGGCAGATTCTTGTAAATCCAGTAGTGAGCATCTGACAAAACCTCGCCGCTACTTTTTGCGTATATCGTTTGAGATAAGCTCATCGCGAGAATAAGACCGACTACTCGAATCATGCGCGCCTCCTGTTTCATTGTTTCCGCTCCGCACGCATCTTTAACGGAATTTACGGGGAAAGTAAAACAAAATTTGGTCGTTGGTTGTCGAAATTAAAACCGCCGAGGCATTCGGGATTAACTTGGATAAAATCGCGCGATATAGGCATCAAGATCGGGGAAGTTACAACTGGAAGAGGTCTACACGTGATTTTCCATGGAATCGATCTTTTTTACAGGCGAATTCTGAAATTCAAAAGACAAACAATATCAGTAACATATCAAAAAAGCTAAAGAAAAAGCTAAAGATTACCGATAAGAACAAGAGGCGAGAGGCTAAAATTACCTTCCCAAAAGAGCAGGTTAAGGATGAAACATTTGGGCTGTAAAATTTTCTATGTATTTCTACTTGGCATTTTTGCCTGTGGGGAAAATAAACCTAAAAGAACTTCACGTCAACCTATCGAAAGTTTCAAGGAAAATACACAAGATTCCGATTCGAACAAACCTACCGGAACATCCGATGTTGCTTCACAAGGAGGTACTACAAATACGAAAGCGTCTACGAACATCGATCCTGACAGTCCCATAGCGGCTGATATGCCAGGCATTGGAGGAGGCCGAGTCGCAACATCTTCAGATAATCCGTTTTTTGAAGGATTCACTTTTCTATACGAATTCAAGACGCTTCCTCAAGGACATAACAACTGCGGTCCTGCGGCAACTCGTATGATGATTAACTACCTGACAGGTACGCTTGTTAGTGAAGAACAATTAGCGCAGGAGATTCGAGAGAATGACTTTATTCCTACAGAAGAGCTTGGCAATAGAGTGGGAACAACTGCCGTGGGCATTCAATTCGCGATAAATAAATATCTGAACCCGCTCAAATTAAAAGCACGCTCTGAACAAATTTCTGAACAAGAAGAACAGATCCGACGAATCACAAACGACATTGATGCAGGAATTCCTGTGATCATTCAGGTTGAAACATTAGCAAGGAGTATGCACTGGCTTGTCGTCATTGGATACGACGACATCAAAAAACGCCTCCTATTGGCGAATTCAGGTGACAACATCAGCGAGATCCGGCAGGGAGCTATCAACACCGGATGGTATGATATTGCTACTTACGATGAGTTTTACGCCGCCATAGCTTATGAGTTAGGTGCAGTCGCAAATTTACCTGCTTGGATCCTCGAAATTGCCATTGCGCAAAAACTCGCAAAAAACATCATGATTGACGTCGAATAAATCTGGCAAAAACAGGTTAGTATCCTATAATGCTTTTAAAACAACTTCTTGAGTAATATGAGTTCCGGGATGTTCGCCCCCCCGCCGCCCTAAAATCTCGACTTCCTGCATGCCGCGTCCTTAAGGTCGGTACTGAAGCTCATTAAAATGCGTTTATCCCGAAATAAAGTCTATTTTTATCTATGCTCTAAAAGAAAAACCCATTACAATAATAATCGGGCGTGTTGAAAAAGCACCATCTGCGGCGTTACTCGTCGTCTCCGCTCCTCGTTTACCTCTAGTAAACTGTGAGTGCTCGACTTCCTCGTGCCTTGCATCTGGCACTTTTTCAACACGCCCAATCATATTTTAACTCAAAATTTTGTACTGGAGTATTCCTATGAAAAACTTGATAATTCGGTTTTTCTCTTTTGGCTTTTTGTGTTTTGTTCTTATTTGCTCATGCCGGATGCGTGATAACCAAAGCGATGTTAAGCAGCGAGATCTTAATCAACAAGAGGCAATGGACGATTTTAGGGATTTGGTAACTAAAATTCGCACCCTGTATGGTCCGTTAAGTTTTAAAGAACAGCGGTTTGGTTATACGTTTGATCAGGTTGTAAAAGAATCTGAGGCGGCAGTTCAGGCTGCAAAAACAGACGCGGAACTTTTTGGAATATTTGCTAAGCTTCTTACAAAATTTAAGGATGGCCACGTAAGCATAGCGTTTAATTCAAATTCTGATCATAAGCCAGTTAGTTACAAGATACCAATTATGCTGACTCCAATTGAGCAAAAAGCAATTGTGTCGAGTATTGGTGATGCGCTTAAAGAAAGTGATGGAAGTTATGGCGGGATTACGGTTGGCGATGAATTGATCGAGATAGATGGAAAGAAACCTTATGATTTATTACCGACTCTTATGGCTTATCGGAGTCTTGGAAATGATGTTAGCGATGAACACTTAATTGCAAATGTTTTAGATAGAAAATTTTATATGACCGATCTTACCCCAACTGCTCCTGAGGCCAGACTCGTTTTTAAAGCAGCAGACGGTAAAACCTATGAAAAAAGACTTCTTTGGAGGATGAAAGACGAGTTTGGCTCTACAGAG
>CAILAO010000995.1 GCA_903832105.1 uncultured Pseudomonadota bacterium
ACAAACCTATTGACTTCATTCCTGAAATTCGATTTGATAAAAGTAACTGGGTATGACTCGGCACTGTCACGCCGGAGGCCGCGGGTTCAAGTCCCGTCCATGCGCCGTTCATCTTCCCTTAAAACAACTTCTTTACCTCCAGTGTGACGGACAGTGCTCCTCACTAGGACAATATCTTGTAATGACAATGAAATTTCATCAGAGGATAAACTTTTTAGGCACCCTTCCGAGGGACTATTTTGCTTTCTTGAAGGGACTACCTATGGGGCTGGGTACCGAGTTTATGATCACCGAGTGAAACAGGCTATCGCTGCCACCCGCAATCCATATCTTTTTCCGCAACTCAGCATTCCCCGCTCGACCGCACTGACGCGGATACGCAAGGGTGTTCGCGACGTTGTTACCATGGCAGATCTCGACGCTGACCGAAACACGCTTCTTGAAAAAATCTCCAACCTCGAACGCACCCTCCAGGCACAAATCGCGAGGAACGATCTGGTTGTCTTCACCTTTCGTGTCTTCGGGCTCCAAATTCAGTCCGGAAAAGGTTGGTTGACCATTACGAATTTTCGTTGGCGGCAGGCAAAAAGGTCATACCGAGGAGCACGGTGCCATTCAAAGGTAGATTGGCGGGATGATCGCTCTCTGAATGAACAGGCTTAAGTCACGGATAATAAATGAAATTACTAGGTGTTGTTTCCCTATAATTTTCAAAAAAAGCCTTTTTATGGCAGAATTTGAGAATGGTACGACACCCCAAAAAAGCAATTCGAAGGCCACGTCGACAAAAGCGCGACAGTCTTTTGAACTACGTCGAAGAACTCCAAGCTCAAGGGCGTTTAGTTTTCACGTCCGCCGAAGCTCAGAAAAAACTCAGAGAAACGCCAAACGCATTCACTAAAGCATCGCTGCTCCTGATTCGAAACGAAAAGCTATTTCGCCCAGTGAATGGCTTCTACGTCATAATTCCTTGTGAATACCGCAGCGCGAAAAGTATTCCTTCAGAATGGTATATAGATGCACTTATGAAGTTTCATGAACTGCCATACTATGTCGGTGGCCTTTCAGCTGCTGCCCTGCATGGCGCTGCTCATCAGGCTCCGCAAGAGCTTCAGGTCATCACCACGAAACCGCTTCGCCCAATTACCAAACATCGAACGCGAATCCGATTTCTCACCAAGAAGGACCTCTCCGAAACACCAACTCAAGAGATAAAGACTCATACCGGATACTTCAAAGTTTCCACCCCGGAAGCCACTGCATTTGACCTCATTAGATATTATCGGAGTGTCGGCTATCTCAATAACGTTGCCACCGTCCTGGCAGAGATTTCAGAACACCTCGATCCCAAGAAACTCGCGTGCATCGCCAAGACGGAGAGTGACTTTGCACACGCGCAAAGACTTGGCTACCTACTCGACAAATTCGGTAAGAAGAACTCAGCCTCGGAGCTGCATAAGTGGCTCACGGATATGGAAACAAAATTTATTCCGCTTCGTCCGGGATGGGATGGCGATGTATCTGCTCGGGACGAAAAGTGGCGGATCTTGGTCAACGATGACGTGGAGCCCGACCAATGATACCGACGATGCACATCGCACATTGGCGCACGAAAGCTCCCTGGGGTTCCAATGCACAGATTGAGCAGGACGTTGTCCTGACCAGAGCCGTGATCCAATTGTACTCTGACCCGTTTCTGACGGACGCTTTTGCATTCCGGGGAGGCACGGCAATGCAGAAGCTCTTTCTTGACCCGCCAACCCGCTACTCGGAAGATATCGACTTAGTTCAGATTCGCCAGGGACCGATTGGTACCGCCATTAACCACATCCGTAAACTTTTCGATCCATGGTTGGGTGAACCACGGCGCGAGCTTAAAGAAAACCGCGTGACCGAGTTCGTACACGTACACTGTTTAGGATATTCGTTGCTTTTTCTCTGATAATTTAGCTAAACGAAACGAGACACCGCCTGATTGAGTACAATACAGGGCGGGGTTTTCTCGCAAAGAGGGGACAAACATCGGGATAAACAACTTAATAGTGTTAACTATACTCAAAT
>CAILAO010000996.1 GCA_903832105.1 uncultured Pseudomonadota bacterium
AAGGTGGCCAGGTTGCCCTGGGCATCGAAATCCACGAGCAGAACGTTTTTCTCGGCCAGAGCAAGCGCTGCGGCCAGATTGATGGCGGTGGTGGTCTTGCCGGTGCCGCCTTTTTGGTTGAGGATTGCGAGAACTTTCATATTAATCCTTTGTGTGAAAACTTATTCCGTAAAGACGTAGTCAGCGGGGTCTTAGATGTTTGATGACGAGCGCCTCAACCGTAGAAGAAATGGTGTTGCCGGTGTCAACACGGTTTTGCCAGAGGAGCTTGCTGGCTTCGGCGGAGATGTGGAGAGTTTGCATCTTTTTTACTGGTTTGTTTGGAGCTATTGGTTTTGATTTTGCCATGTTAAAACCTCCTTGAGGATATAGGGTATATTAGAACTAAAGTGTCTTAGATGTAAAGACTTTTTTACATCTTTTAGGCTGGGTTATTGCCTTGGTTTTGGAGGCCAGTCCCCGCGCCCCAGGCGCGGTCGCCCCCGTAGCGGAAGGACGCCGCGGGTGCGCCCGCGCGCCGAGTCTCTCCCTGGGTGTCCCCCTTCCCCCACATAGGGGAACAATGAATGGAGGGGGTCAGGAAGGGGGATGGGGGCGTGGGGGAAGGGGGAAAACTAGGGGGAGGCGAGGGAATCCTGGAGCGTAGGGGGCGATGGCCGCCGCGAAGCGGCGGACAGGACTGGCCGCGCACTCACCGGTTGAATGTTCAAACCCAACGGACTGAATGCAAAATTTGTTGTTAGTTTATTTTTTTAAGAAGAAGGCCGGACGGTTTGAAGGAAACCGTAACTCTCGCTGGGATCGTAAGGATCTTGCCTGTTTTTGGATGACGGACTTTTTTGGCGGAGCGTTTTTGTTTGGAGAAGGAGCCAAAGCCTCGGAAGTAGGCGCGTTTATTTATTTTTAAGCTCTCGGCGATCTTGGAAAGAATAAGCTCAATAATTTCTATGGACTCAACTTTTGTGAGGAAAAATTGTTTGGCGATGATCTCTGAAAGTATTTTCTCGTTCACGGCGTCTTTGATTTTTGGATGAATTCGTTAATGGCTTTTGAAATGCTGCCAAGGTCGATTGGGTTTTGGCGGATGATTTCTTCGGAGAGTTCTGTCCAATCTAAACGCCTCTGGCCTAGATATTTTTCCAAGGCCTTTTCCATATCAGGGCCCATTACGGTCTTGCGTTTGTTTTCTTTGGCGAGGGTTTGGGCTTCGCTTAAGACATCAATGACAATGGAGTCCACGCGCTCAATGAGTTCTTTGATGGCGGCATCGCTGGCGCGCATGGTTTTCACATCATTGATATAGGTTTTGATTGTGTTGAAGCGGATGAAATTTGTTTTTGCCATACATTCTCCTCCTAGGTAATTTTAAACAGGATCAGCTCCTTGATCGCCTGGTCCAATTTTTTTAATTCAAAAATTTTTAGCAGGTCCTCGCTCTGGCCCAGGAGTGGAAGCATTTCTTGATCCAGTTTGTCGGAGAGACGCTGACTTGAAACGGCCTCGCCCTCGAGACCAAAGAGGGTCGTGCCGCCGGGGTTTTGTTCTTCGAGGTGAATCTGGTTTTTGTAATTTCTCTTATGAACTTCTTTAAGCCAGTCTTTGTTTTTAACCCGCATTGTTTCGTTTTCCGGGATCTCAAAGCGCGCAAGCTTTACTTCGTCGGAGGACAGGATGTCCGGATTGACCAGGTCAATCACCTGCGTGTGAGAAATTCCATAGAAGCGGAGATCGTCTACAAAAGCATCACGGATGATCCAGCCTGACGGATCATAATCAACGATGGAAAAAAGGTAGAAAGAACGTTTAAGATTCACACCGGCCGCGCGCATGGTGTCGACGAAATACTCGACGTTGAGGACGGACGGTTGTCCGCCAAGAGCAACAATGGAGACGTTGTATTTATTGGCGATGTCGGACAGGAAGTCTTGGTGGCCTAGTTTTTCGGAAAAGAGAATGATATTAGCGTTGCCGCCCAAACGTCGGTTGGCTTGATTGTCGTCGCGAAAGCCGATGTCTTTGTATTCCATGAGATCGGCGTCTTTGACCATAAAGACGATATTGGAAATCAGTTGAGCGTATTGATCCGTTTCGTTGGAGAGAGCACCAGCGCGGGAGAGCGTGGGTTTGATGTATAGATACCAGAAGGTCCGGAGGAGCTCGCGAAGCGGCGGTTTTTCTTTGGAGAGGATTCTTTCGCGGAGCTGCCAGACGATGTTACGCATGAGTTTTGAAATGTTGATTGGGTAATTTTTTTTGGAGCGGCTGGCGAAGGTGCGGAGCAGCCAGTCTTTGGGTTGATCGTGGATGAGGAGGTCGTAGTGACGAATTCCGGATTTTCTGAGACGGGCTTTCAGGGAAGCGGCGGATCGTGGCATGAAAGTTATTTAAATGGAAAAGAGCGGCTTTTGCAAGGAATTTTAAGGTGAGGATTAAAAATATTGACGTGGGTGGAAAAATTGGCTGGTTGTAAAACTAGTTTTGAATAAGCCTATGGTTGGATTGTTTGGAAGTTGTTTTGTCTAGGTGTCCATACGGCCGTGGCATGTTCCACCGTCAGGGCTTCACATGAAATCCGATTTGTTTTTTCTCTTTAACGGGTGAATTGACAAGCTCTTTCATCAGATCAAAAACAGTTCTGAATTGTTCATCGTATTTTTTCTCCATCTCCATGATCTTTTTCTCGATTTTTTTATGAGTGGATAGAATTTCCCGAAGCCGGATAAATGCTCTGATGATCTGGATATTCACAAATATGGCTTTTTTACTGTTTAAAACACTTGAGAGCATCGCAAGGCCCGGTCCTGTGAAGGCAAAGACATTGGGGTCATGTTTCAGACTTATCACAGATTGTGATATGTTCCGGATCTCATCCCGGGTGAAGGTAAAAATGAAATCAGAGGGAAATCGGTCGCGATTACGCCGGACAGCCTGGTTTAAGACGCGGGTTTCTACCTCATAGAGGTTCGCAAGATCCCGGTCCAGCATGACTTTTTTGCCGCGGATCAGGTATATCTTTCTTTCAATCACTTCATGGGACAAAAACGATGAGACTTGAACGGATTTATTCTTTGGCATAAGGCGCACTCCATTTGAAAGAAATAAGTTAATAGTTTTAACCGATTCACTTCTTTCGTCCGGGGTGCGGACTACTTCAGCGTCTCAATGAGTGGTGGGATATACCGCTGTGTATTGGATTTACTACGAACGCTATTTTATCCTATTATCTTTTATCTGTGCAAAATATTTTTCGGTGCAAAATATTTTTTGTTATCGTTTTTGAGTCAATGAGGGTTACATCTATTGAAGATACAACAAACGATGAGATTTTGAATCTGTCCGGGTTGGGGTCGGGCAAGACGGGGGCGAGAATTCGCGGGGAGCGTCCGAACCCCTGCGCCCCCGTCTATGCCACCGAGTTCGAAAAACAAATATGTCGAGAGAGTCATGCCTCATCGAACTTACCGGATAAACTCTCAACGATTACCGTGATTTTACCACATAATCTTTTGGATAAGTCACGTCTAAAATCTTAAAACTATAGAACCGTACCCCTGAGCCTCAGACTGCATATGCGCCAGATTTGTGTGGATTATTTCTACGCGCAGATTTTATTTTCAGAATTCCAAATCTTCTACGGCCCAGAAATTTTTCAGCGTCAAACGTCGATGAATGAAACCATGGCCCACCGACGTCAGCCGCTCAGGAAGACAAACACAAAATCCCGTCTTCATAATGCTTATAATTATCTTGAGTTACAAACACTCATCCGGACAAACTTAGACAAACCCGCTGCCCCGTTCGCCTCGCCGTTGGCGTCGAGGCTCTCTCCGCGCCCGACTGGGTCGTCGGGCTGTTTGCCGGCTTGGCCGCCGGCCCTCCACGTGGCTGGGGCGAATGGGGATACAGGGGGACTTTATGCTTTTGTCTAGGGCGCTTTCATAACTTCCCCCGCGTGTTCTCGCCGGCGCGATTCATTTTTTTCTGCCAGAGACAGACCCGCGCTTTTGGCGGGTCACCGGAGAGCTTATTACTTCTTACATTATGTAATTCTTATACTCCCTGGAAGTATCGAATTGGAGGCTTAGGGCTGTTTAGAATTACAGGGTGTGGTGAGTAGAGTCGGAGCGGTGTCATTACCTCCACAAATTGCGACGGACCGCAGATGTTGTGTCTGCGCGAAAAAAATTTTATAAGGTCGTTGCCTAGACGGACTTTTTCAGCGTGTTAAAGCAATAAATACTTAATTTTGCATACTCTTGAATAGCGTCATTCCATAAGGTAATCTTTAACTTAGTTCGGATTACGTGAGCTTATAACAGGTTATGTGCATTTAATAAGGGGTTTTGTGTGCCCAGATTATTAAAAAGACTAATTTCACTTATTTTAGTATTTATGTTTCTTTCCAGCCAGACACCGCTTCCGGTGTCAGCCGCGATATCTTCTCCAGGCTCTTTGCCAGCGAATTTGGCAGCGGAGATTATCCGGGATCCCTCAAAGATCCAAATTCCTTTTGAATACTGCACGGTCAAAGAAATGCACTCCGCCAAAAGCGGATCCACCTCTGGCGGAAAAGGCCAAAACAGCAAGCTCTTCATCCTCATTGAAGATGCCCATGCCAACTACTCGGGTCAGATGTCCCTTGCGGGGATCCTTAATCACTTCATGACCCACCATGGAATGTCGCTTGTTCTTTCCGAAGGAAGCTCCAAAGACTCCACGCTTGACGAAGTGAGAAAGATTGCTGATTCCAAAACATGGAAAATCGCCGCCAAGCGCTTTTTGATGGACGGTGTCCTAAAGGGTGAGGAATACCTAAACCTCACCTCCGATCACCCAATGAAGATCCGCGGGATCGAATACTCAGACCTCTACGACAAAAGTCTCGTCGCTTACTCAAGAATTGTCAAAAAACGGGAAAAAATCCTTGCCTATATCCACCGGATTCGGAAAGTCCTGGACCGGCTAAAGAACAAGCTGTACACCAAAGATGTTTTGGTCTATGAGGAAGCTAAGAAAAAAAGCGGCGCGGCGGACGGGAGCGCCGGGGTCAGTCTTGATCTTTTACTGGATCTTTCAGACAAGGCCAAAATCGATTACACCCGATACCCCGAAATCCGCGAGTTACGGTCTCTTAAAGCGCGGGAAAAACTCATCGACTTTAAAAAAGCCAACCGCGAACAAGCCGCTCTTCTTGAATCGCTCCGAACCAAAGGATTTGAATCTGAGGTCAAGCGATCCCTTGAGTCTTCCAAGAAAACCCGCAGTCTTCAGATGGCCCAACGGTCGATACTCAAGGAGCTGTTTGTTCTGGCACAAAAAAAAGGAATCAATACCCGCGGCTATCCGGCCCTTCTTAAGTACATGGATTATCTGGAAGCCTTCTCGGAATTAAGACTCAATCTTCTTCTTTCCGAAACTGAAACATTGGAGGATGAAACCTACAAAAATCTCCTTCCGGAAAAAGACCCCCGTAAGCTCCGAGCCATCGAAAGATTTGTGGATCTTCTTGATAAGGCCTACAATCTCAGACTTTCCTCGGACGACTTTCAGTCCCTCAAACTCAACGAGCCGGATTTTAAGACCGAATCCTGGGAGGCGTACTTAAACGGAAAACTCTTGGACTTTAAGTATTTTGAAGATCTTCTACCGTATGAGCCGCTTTTTGAAAGAGCGTGGTTCCATTTAAAGCGGTTCTACTCCCTTGTTCAGGAAAGGGACCTTGCTTTCATGGAAAACGGCGACCGTATCATGGCGCAAACCAAACAAAACGCCGCCTTCATGATCGCGGGAGGGTATCACACGGCCAATCTGACGCGGCTGATGAGAGAAAAAGGCGTTTCTTATGTGGTGCTTACTCCGGTGGTAACTCAAGAAACGAATCATCGCGAATATGAGAAACTGCTACTGATGCCGTTGAATCTTGCGCAAAGAAATCTCGTCGGCTCTAACCCCCCCCCAGCCCAGTCTGAGCCCGACAATAACTTAAACACCCATTCCACGTTACGAGGGGCAGCCCTAGGAACTCTCGAGGGCATGACGACATTTTTTCAACACTACGGCGGGCCGGCGGGGGTTCCTATCGTTGATGGAGCGCGAATGTTGGTGATACTTGATTCAATGGTGAGGCAAGAATCCGGGAAAAATCGGATGGCCCAAGGTGCGCGAATGACACAATTTGAACCGCGGTCTTTTTCTTCGCATGGCTATGTCGCTACATATTATTCGGATGGAAACGGGCTTATGATTGTAAAAAAGATTGCCGGGCTTGAAATCGTCCATGGAGCAGCAACTACGGAATTTGATGCTTTTATTGACGGACTCATCAAAGTAGTTGATCCCAGCGATTGGGCGCTGATGATTGATTGGAACCATTGTGAAGCATTTGAATCTTGGGAGGATGCTCACGATTATTTTCTAAAAAAAAGGTGGCTTAATTCAGGAAAAAGAACCAATTTTTACTGTGTTCTCAGAGATAATGAATTAACCCGTCGAGCGGATCAGCTTAACCAAAGGGTCGTTACGAGTTTAAACCAAGGCTTTCTCCCTGAAATGATTGAAAACCGAGACGCGCCTGTCCCCTTTGTATCTGTTTTTGGTTTAGCCGCAGGAGTGCCTCCACGGGTTTATGGCATGCCTACCCGGATTGATTCATCACAAGAGGTGAAGTGGTTCAAGCCCTGGACTGATACAGCAAGTGGAACCGCTATGTCGACTTGGTTATTTTCGAGAAGTATCGGCGTTAAAGATACAGTAACGGACGATGAACTGCTACGAAGAACCCGTCATGTTGTCCTGATGGTGAAACTGGGAACAGATACCCCTACGGTCGCGCTGAATGAAATGGACTTAATCATTGCTCCCAATAAACTCAGGGGAGTGTTGGATCAGGTGTTAACAAGTTCCATGAAACCTGAAATTATTTTATCCGACACGGCACAATCAGCTGGCCCCCTTGATATACGTGTTTTATGGAACCAATACGATGCTTGGATATCAGATTTCGCTCGCAAGCGTGGCGCCACCACATTGTCGGTATATGCCGTGCGTGTCTACTCGAAGGAGGAAACTTACTCTGTTGACACGAAAAATCGATTTTCATTCATAGAAATACCCGATGGGGCGCGATTGGGACAGTCTTCGGCGGACGAAGATATTCAAGCTCACGAACCAGGGGCCTTGGGCAATAATCTCGCCACACTCGCAGAAGCCAAGCCCAGTTATTGGCTGGGCGGCCCCGACTCAGCCCTGGTTATTCTATTAAAACCAAAAGCCGAATGTGCTATACAAGCAGGTGAATCCGTAACGGATAAACTTACACGATTTGCCGCGGAACAGGGTCTTCAAGAAACGGATATTGTACTCACATGTTCTTATGATGTCCGTGATAAATTTCTGTCCATTAGGTTGGTCGCGGCGCCTTTGTCGGAGCTTCTGAAAGAGAATGAAAGGCCTTTGGTTCGGTATACAACCGATTTCGATGAATCGCTTCGAGAGGGTCATCAACGACCGTGCTTCTTCGAACAGTCTATTCATTTTGATCTTCATAATCCAATTCCAGAGGTCACTTTCGACAGCTTCTATGTCGACCCTGTTTATCGAAGAGGAGCGGCTATCAGCATGATGCTTGAAACTCAAAGGCAAATCATTGCCAATCACTTTAATCAATGCAACGTGAAGACAAAAACAGCCAATGTCTACGTTTTAAGAAAATTAGCCACCTTATATAACGGGGATTTGGATTTTTCGACCGATGGACGTGGATCGAATGGGGCAAATCAATTACTGTTTCCCTTGGAACGATTGGAGCTATTCGACGCAAATGAGGTCCAGCAAATAAGAGCTCAGGCAGAAGCGGCCCATCAGTCTATCACGAGGGCTATTGTGTATTCTGCGTTACAAGGGAAGTGGCGAGATTTTGGTAGCGGCTCAACTTTGGGGGCGGTTCTGAAACACTTAACAAGAGTCGCCAAAACACGGAGTTGGCACTTTGTTGAACAAGAATTATTGGCGACGGAAGGTTTCTGGTGTGTGGGGCATCTTATGCATCCGCAAGCACATGATACGCCTCGTAATCAAACTGGAGCCCGATTCGCACAAGTTTTGGGTTTAACCGGTCAAGCAGGCCTATTTGTAGAATCCGCCACAGGATTCACTGTTGATCTGCAGCGATACCTAGTCCCAGTCAATCATCCTTTTGCCCGCTTCGGGAGTTGGGCATTTGGTGACTGGCGGGATTGGAGAGAAACCTGTGCACCCACATCTTTCTTATCGGTCGATGTTTTCAAGCCGCAACGATCGGATGCGCTCCCATCACTTGAAGCCGTTCAATCGGCATACAGAGGCATTGCGGGGAATCTTGATGGAAGAAGTGCTAGCGCATCACCCGTTACCTATGAGCTTGCCGTTGAAGCTCCAAAAGGCATGGGGGCCCGTCTGAGTCAATGGGCCAAGGCGTTGAACCGCCAAGGCGATCATGTCACCGTCCGAGTTTCGGTGTTCGATAATGGCTCAACGCCTGAATTCTTAGCGAAAGGCCCCAATGTCCGGCGTCTGGCGATCTTTACCGGAGCTTCCGGAAAGAACATACCCCGAACGATCATTGATGGCCTGGCGGGTCGATCCGGCTATCTAGCCTACACAGTCGCAGACACCACCGATCCCGAAATGCTTCATAAGGCCTTTTACACGATGGCCGCCTTCGGTTTGGTTCTCGAAAGCGCTTCCGATGCCGCTTCCGCTCCGGCAACAATGCGGGATTTCCACATGTCTCTAACAGATTTATTCCAAGGATTTGTGGATGACAGTCTTCTCTCAAAAATGCACACGCTCCCCGGAAACGCTCAAGAAGCCCACAGAGCGGTGCGGACAATCTCCATAAGCCATCCGTTTAAATTAAAGGCACTTGTTGCCGCTATCCTCGAAGCCGGAGCAAGACTTTCCAAGACAACGCAGGTTTCCGCATAAAATACGTCCCCGCCTAATATTTCCTTGCCAAGAGTTTCATTTCTTAGTCAAATAAGCGGATGAGACTCCTTAAAATCACTGAAATTTTCCAGCCCAACTGATGCAAAACAAGACGATTGCAAAACCAGTTTCTCCTACTGAGACGGTGCCCGCTTCGCGGTGTCTTGAGGCTGTTGTTCTTGATTCCGGTCGTATCGCATTTGAGTTTTCCACGGCCAAAGAGGCGGTCAATTCGGATCGCCGGGAGACTGAAAAGTATCTTTATGAAATGTATGAAACCCAATCGCGAAGCGCCCTGCTTACGCTGGGTCTTATGGATCCGTCCTTACGTCTTTCTCCTTCTATGGAATTTTGGAGAGGGTTTTGCGCTTTGTTTATACACGCCCTGCTTTCGGCCCCTGAAACAGAAGAACGCCGCGGAGAGATGTCTGTCGAATTAAGTGCGGCAGAGACAGACGGCTTACTTTCGCGCATGCCGGCCATGACCGGCGGCGAACGGGTAACTGTTGATTTCCTGCAAGAAATCTGGAAAGAACTACACCATGCTTTTGCCAATATCCTGGAGCGCCGCAAAGAACCGGTGGAGGAAATCCTCCGGGATCTTTCGCCCGGCCACCGCCTGCTTGTCGCCCGCGTGCATTTTCACCTGGTTGAAAACAAAAATAATCCGGATGCCCCCTTCGCGTTTTTAGCGACCTATTCGACGGTTGCCGAAAAATCCGGTGTTTTGTCCCATGTGCCGCTTGAATACGCGCTTCGCGAATATGCAAGCGATGCAAAACGTCTGCTTAACCTGCTTACTGCTGTTCACCGCGTGGCGCGGGAAAGCACGCTGATACGCTCTCTTGTCGACTTCGGGGAAGTTTTTCATCCGCTTGCTTTTTCGTCCGCAGAAGCCCTGCAATTTTTAAAAGAGGTTCCGTTGTATGAAGATGCCGGTATTTTGTGCCGTGTCCCCCGGTGGTGGAGCGGGGCCCCGCGATCCGTCTCATTGACGCTTGCGATAGGCGACAAGTCTGAGTCACTGCTTGGCAAAGAAGCCCTCTTGTCCTGCCGGCCGGTTTTGCATGTAGAGGGTGAACCGCTGACGCTCGAGGAAGCCCGGGCCATTCTTGGCCGCTTTGAAGGGTTGGCCCTGATCAAAGGCAAATGGGTCGAGGTGGACCGCAAAAACCTGCAAAAAAACATCGATCTTTTTGAAGAAGCGCAGGCGCTTGCGGACAAGGAGGAGTTTACAATCGGGGAAGCGATGCGATTATTGCTGGGTACGGACGAGACACTTCGGGGTCGTCTTCATTGGGAGGCGGATGTCAGCTGTGGCGCCTGGCTTGAATCGGTTCTAAATAAACTCCGCCAGCCCGCGAAGCTTGAGAATGAACCGCTTCCTCACGGATTGCGCGCGGTCCTCAGGCCCTATCAGCAGACGGGCCTCAACTGGCTTCTCTTTTTTCACCGTCTTGGACTTGGAGGCTGTCTTGCCGATGATATGGGGCTCGGAAAAACGGTGCAGGTGTTAGCCCTTTTGCAGAGCCTGAAGGAGCGGTCTGTCAAAAATTACGGGCCGTCTCTTTTAATTGTTCCTGCCTCCCTGATTGGCAACTGGCTGGATGAGGCGGCGCGGTTTTCGCCTGATCTTCGCGTGAGCGTCGCGCATCCTCAGGCGGCCGGGCGCACGGAGTTTGCGAAGTCAGAAACCGACTTAAACCATTATGATGTTGTCCTGACAACCTACTGCTAGGGTGATTTTGTGGGGCTTGCGCTGTATATCGCCAGACCAAATAACAAGCCAAAAGAGCAAACAGTATCCAAGCCAACACCTTCCGATTGACCGGATTCAGCTTTTTTTGGCCAACGCTATCATTGGTATGGTTATAGTGACAAAAAAACCCAAAATAAAAAATAAACCGCCAGACCATCCCACCACTTCCGAAGCTCTGAAAGAGCACTTTCCAGCGCTTACTGACATCAAAATAATCGGCCAGATTGCAATTCCAATTGAAATTAAAACCGTTTTCCATATTTTCGCATTGAGTTTAAATAGAAGAATTGGATACAGGATGAACGATCCGAAATGAAAAATTGCGCCCAATGACGACAACCAGTCAATTAACTGGTTTGAATTTGCTTTGTCGTAAGCAACGGGCATGAGAAGAAAATTTAGCGTAAATAATGTAAGCCATGCATAAAAAAATCCACGAGCACGAGATCGATGGCTTGATGAAGTGACCATAAAAACCAATTTACTATTTTATAAGGTAAAAATCTTCTTTTATTTTATAGTTTGTTAATAGAAAAAATTAGTAGTAGCAGTGCCGGAGTTCTGTGAATAACGCGGTTTTTTGCGTTATTCACAGAACGAAGGCTCTACTACAGGCTATATTACAGGTTTAACTACAGGCTATATAGTCGGTGACCAACGTCACGTACGGTTTGTGACCAACGTCACGTACGGTTTGTGACCAACGTCACGTATATAAGTTTTTTATCCACAGGGAGATTGTGGATAGTTTATTTATTTATGTTAGTAGATATTAAAAATTTTGTTTTTTGAACAGGGGGTAGAGAATTTTTAAGTAAGAGGCCATTATCCACGTTTTCAATACGCGCGTTAGGATAGACGGAGAGGACTTGTTTAAGGGAATTTATAAATTTGCGGTTAAAGCTTCCCTGGTGTTTATATTCTTGGCCAAACTGGTTTTTTAGTTGGAGCCAAGTTAAAAGCAGATCATTTTTTTTAGGGATGCGGTGGAGGCGGTGGGCAAGCCAAGCGTAGATATCAAGACAAAGCGCCGAATGTTTTAGTGCCCCTATTGCTTGTTTATCCAGCGGCACGGCATGGGTCATGAGAGAATTGAAGAAAGGTTCGGAAAGTTCAATCGTGCCGGGCCAGAGTGTGCGTTGATTATCGGTTGGGCTGCACCAAGCTTCGAATTTTTCTATGGGTTGGGTGTTGATGGTGAGGCTTTTTGTTCCATTAGCGATTCCGATAGTTGTACGACAAGCGGCTAGGGCTTTCATTTGTTTTTGAAATCGGCCGTATTCATGGCCACTAAGATCTAAACCGAGTGTTTGGAGAAATTCCCTGGTGCTGTGGCCGATTTCAATGGTGCGTTTTTTGTTTTTAACAGCCTGGCTTGAAATGTAAGTCAGAATAAGACGCGGTTTGGCTCCGCTGGGGAGCGGCTGGTCTATCCACTGGCCGCTTGGATGCCAAAGCTTTCCTGATTCGATGAGGATTGAACTGAGCCCATTGGTCCGTTCGAAGCTCGTAGCATCAACGTGTCGTCGTGGAAGACTCACCTGGCACATCACGGCATGCAAGAATTCAACATCGATAATTGATTCTTGTTGCTCAATGCGGGTAGCCGCGTCGAGGGTTCTTTTTTGAATGTTAGAAATGGGTGATTGATTGAATAGATTCAGATTCATTGTTCCTTTTGAACAACAAGAGTAAGAATTTTTTTCATCAGAGATTTTTTTATCCTTGTGTTAACGCGTCCGGAACAAGACGTGGAGTTAATTGGTTCACAAGACTAGTAATAGTTTCTCTTAAAGCAGGGTCTTCGTCTATTTGTTTTTTTATTTTGTAGTAGGCGTGAATAATGGTGGTAGGGTCTCTTCGGAAACACGGACCAATTTCCTGAAAGGAGTAATAGAGGTGTTCTTTGGCGATGAAAAAAGCGATATGTCTTGGATGGACGAGTTCGCCGGATCTTTGTTTGACGAAGAGATCGGCCATTGGAATTTTGAAGTGGTTGGCGACGGTTTTTTGAAGGCGCGCCATGTCGCGCAGAAGGTTTTCCTGGCGGGTTTTTTTGGCTTCGATTTTTGCCAGGAAGATTTCCATGTAATCGGCCATTAGGAGACCATTTTGAAGATTTGTTCTTCGGTGTAGGAGAGGCCGCGTTTTTTTAATTGGGCCTGCATCTCTCTTCGTACCCGCCGAAACGCCTTTGTAAAAGCTTTATTGTGCGCTGATTTTTGGAGAGCAGTCTTTGTTTTGCGGCGTTTTGCTTTGTATTTTTTGAAATCGTCCAGGATTTCTTTCTCTGAAATGTTTTTTGAGGAAAGTTGATGGGCGATGCGGCGGCCTAGTTTCTTCAATGGTTTTATTTTGTTGCGAGTGAGGTGTTTTTTCATTTAAGAATAATATTCATGGAGCCACTTTTGAATTCGTGACGCCTTTAAGAAGCTTCAGCCATTCTTTATTCCAAACTTCTTTAGCCGTCCGAAGTTTTTTCGGGCGCTTCACAGCGTCGGCGGTTAAGGCCTGGATGAAGGTTGAAAAGAGAGGTTCGCATTCAATTGGGTAGATTTCTGGTTTATTTATCACTTCATCTCTGTAGGATCCAAGTCGTTGTTTGGCTTTTTGGTGGTATTGATCCGATTGATCAAACAAAGCGATCAATGGGCCGGCGTCAACGATGGCTGTGTTTTTCAAGGAGGACCTCATTGAGGTATTTTTTTCTGTTGGTGGACAAATCTTTTTTGCCGCTGCCGTATCTGCCAAAGAGTTTTTGTTCGACTTCGGATAAGTTTTGAGGTAAATGCCGCTCGTAATAGTCGAGAACACTTTTGGAGATAATCTCAGACTTGGAAAGATGCTCCGTTCTGCTTAAGACGACCAGCGCCTCTTTGACATGTGTGCTGCACCTGGCTGTGAGTAGACTTGTTTTTCTTTCGATGGATTTTATCATTATCTTTATACCCCTTTATTTAGGTAGTACAAATTGTAACACTTTTAACACTTTTTGTCAAGCTGCCCCATTGTTCATTTTAGCTCTTTGAGAACGCCGCAAATTCTGAAGTTAAGAAAATATCGGATAGATTTCTGTAGAAATCA